>NZ_JBFUKA010000001.1:0-103284 GCF_056401085.1 Nocardioides sp. P4_G4 | reverse complement strand
AGCCGGTCCAGCGTCCGCGATGCCTACCGCAGGCTGTGGATGCGCGGCGACGAGTCGCGGCCCCGGTGGATCGGCGGCAGCGTCGACGACTGCCTGCCCGGTCGCCTGGCCGACCGCTCGAGGGAGCGACAGCTCGACGCCATCAACTTCGCCCGCCGGATGGCCGGCCTGCGACCCGTAGAGCTGGACCCCAAGGTCGTCCCCGGCGCCCAGGCGGCGGCGCTGATCATGACCGCGAACCACGCGGTCAGCCACGACCCGCCGGGCGACTGGCCGTGCTGGACGCGGCAGGGACACGACGCGGCCGGGGAGTCCAACCTCTACGAGGGCACGCTGCGCGAGAGCAACAGCGACAAGATCGAGGCCTACCTCGACGACTGGGGCGGTGGCAACCACCGCGTCGGCCATCGGCGCTGGCTCCTCTACCCCCACCTTCGCTCCGTGGGCATCGCCGGTACCGACCGTGCCAACGTCACCCACCTCTTCGGGACCCCGTTCGACGCGGCAGCCCCCAACCCCCAGTGGGTGTCGTGGCCGACGGCCGGCTGGTTCCCGTCCCGGTTGGACCCCCGCGGGCGGTGGTCGTTCGGCTCCGGCGCCGACGACACCGACTTCTCCCGGGCCACGGTCAGCGTCACCTATCGGGGGCAGCCCGTCGAGGGCGTCAGGCTCCGCACCCCCGACGCCGCCCCCGGCAAGCCGACCCTGGTGTGGGAGATGCCGGGTCGCACCTGGCCGAGCAGGCCGGTCGGTACGGCGGAGGTCACCGTGAGCGAGATCGTCGTGGCCGGCGTGCCGGAGCAGGTCGCGACGTACACGACCCGCTTCTTCCGGACGCGCTGACGGGCGAGAGGGCTCAGCGAGCCGCGCGACGCCCGCCGGCAACCCGCGGGGGAGCAGGCTGTGAGGGCTCGTCGGGGGCCGTCGTGATCCCCAGTGCCCGCAGCAGCCGCGCGATCAGCATCAGCCCGGTGAAGAGGCACGCGACCGCGCCGAGGGAGGCCAGCGCGAGGAACGCCCACGAGCTCGACTGCCCGCTCCGTGCCGACGTACCGAAGTCGATGGCCAGGTAGACGAGGTAGCCCCAGGCGACCACGCACAGCGTGATCCCGGCGGCCAGGGCGAGGGCGACCTTGTTGATCCCGCGGCGCTGACGGGCGCCTCGTCTCGACCCTGCGCGCTTGCCCGAAGATGCCACAGGGGCATTGTGTCCGATGGGCAGGGCCGGCGTCGCCGAACGCGGCCGAGGAGACGTTCGACACGCCGCCCGATCGGGCCATCCGAGGACCAAGATCCGGACCCGTGAAGGCACTGACCTGCGGTTTTACCCGGACCCTTCGCGACACCCCGGATGATCATTTCGAACCACTTGCCAACGTCCGCGCACCGACGTACGGTTACCACTACATCTAGTAGTTACACCGTTGTGGTTCTCCACATCTAGTCCACAGGGACAGGGTGCGGACCTCACAGCCAGAGGCTACTTGTCCACAGGAATCACCGGCTGGTCCACAGGCGTTGACACCCCGAGAGGGTGTTCGAGTCGCGCCCGGACCCGACTGGATGAGCGAGAAGGGAGGCCCGCACATGCACTGCCCGTACTGCCGCAACACCGACACCCGTGTGCTCGACTCCCGCGTCGCCGACGACGGCAGCTCGATCCGCCGCCGTCGTACCTGCAACGACTGCGCGAAGCGCTTCACCACCGTCGAGCAGATGCAGCTGACCGTCCTCAAGCGCTCCGGCGCGACCGAGCCCTTCACGCGCGACAAGGCGATCGCCGGCGTCCGCAAGGCGTGCAAGGGCCGCCCGGTCACCGAGGACCAGCTCGCCTGCCTGGGCCAGGACGTCGAGGACGCCCTGCGCCTCAGCGGCCAGGCCGAGATCCCCGCCCACGAGGTGGGGCTCGCGATCCTGAGCCCGCTGCGCGAGCTCGACGAGGTCGCCTACCTCCGCTTCGCCAGCGTCTACCGCGCGTTCCAGAGCGCCGACGACTTCGAGGACGAGATCGCGATGCTCCGTGCCGAGCGCCTCGTCCCGGACGAGGTCGCGGCCGCGCAGGCCGCCGCGGAGCAGCACCCAGCCCCCACGGGCTGACACAGACTGCCCGGCACGTCGTGGGGAAGCGGCGTGCCGGGCGCACCACTCACAGCAGGCAACCCTGCTGAAGAACGATTGACCATCACGAGGGATCACGAGGAGAACCCATGACCGAGACGGTGAGCAGCCGCGCCAAGGGCGCTGCAAAGGGCAAGGGCCTGACCCTCGAGCGGGTGTTCAGCACTGCTGGCACGCACCCGTACGACGCCATCACCTGGGAGCGTCGCGACGTCGTCCAGACCAACTGGAAGACCGGCGAGACCGTCTTCGAGCAGCGCGGCGTCGAGTTCCCCGACTTCTGGTCGGTCAACGCCTCCACGATCGTCACCAGCAAGTACTTCCGCGGCGCCGTCGGCACCGACGTACGCGAGTGGAGCCTCAAGCAGCTCATCGACCGGGTCGTGAAGACCTACACCAAGGCCGGGATCGACCACGGCTACTTCAAGACCGACGGCGACGCCGAGATCTTCGAGCACGAGCTGACCTGGCTGCTGGTCAACCAGTACTTCTCCTTCAACTCTCCCGTGTGGTTCAACGTCGGCACGCCGTCGCCACAGCAGGTCTCCGCCTGCTTCATCCTCTCGGTCGACGACTCGATGGACTCGATCCTCAACTGGTACAAGGAAGAGGGCTTCATCTTCAAGGGCGGCTCCGGGGCCGGCCTCAACCTCTCCCGCATCCRCTCCTCCAAGGAGCTCCTCTCCTCCGGTGGTACGGCGTCCGGCCCGGTCTCCTTCATGCGCGGCGCCGACGCCTCCGCGGGCACCATCAAGTCGGGCGGCGCCACGCGTCGTGCGGCCAAGATGGTCGTCCTCGACGTCGACCACCCGGACATCGAGGAGTTCGTGATGACCAAGGCGCGCGAGGAGGACAAGATCCGCGCCCTGCGTGACGCCGGGTTCGACATGGACCTCGGCGGCGCCGACATCACCTCGGTGCAGTACCAGAACGCCAACAACTCCGTCCGCGTCAGCGACGAGTTCATGCGCGCCGTCGAGGAGGGCACCGAGTTCGGCCTGCGTGCCCGCGGCACGGGCGAGGTCATCGAGACCGTCGACGCCCGCGACCTGTTCCGCAAGATCAGCGTCGCCGCGTGGGAGTGCGCCGACCCGGGCCTGCAGTACGACGACACGATCAACGACTGGCACACCAACCCCGAGACCGGCCGCATCACCGCGTCGAACCCGTGCTCGGAGTACATGTCGCTCGACAACTCCTCGTGCAACCTGGCGTCGCTCAACCTGCTCAAGTTCCTCAAGGACGACGACACCTTCGACGGCGCGCTCTTCGCCAAGGCCGTCGAGTTCATCATCACCGCGATGGACATCTCGATCTGCTTCGCGGACTTCCCGACCGAGTCGATCGGCGACACCACCCGCGACTACCGCCAGCTCGGCATCGGCTACGCCAACCTCGGCGCCCTGCTGATGGCGATGGGCCTCGGCTACGACTCCGAGGGTGGCCGCTCGATGGCCGCCGCCATCACGTCGCTGATGACCGGCCAGTCCTACAAGCGCTCGGCCGAGCTGGCCGGCATCGTCGGTCCGTACGCCGGCTACCAGCGCAACGCGGAAGCCCACAAGCGGGTCATGCGCAAGCACCAGGCCGCCAACGACCAGGTGCGCGTGCTGCACACCGAGGACGGCCGCGTGCTCAAGCTCGCGACGAAGGCGTGGGCCGATGTGATCGCCACCGGTGAGAAGAACGGGTTCCGCAACGCCCAGGCCTCGGTGCTCGCGCCGACCGGCACCATCGGCTTCATGATGGACTGCGACACCACCGGCATCGAGCCCGACTTCTCCCTGGTGAAGTTCAAGAAGCTCGTCGGCGGTGGCTCCATGCAGATCGTCAACCAGACGATCCCGCGGGCGCTGAAGAAGCTCGGCTACCAGCCCGAGCAGGTCGAGGCGATCGTCGCCTACATCGGCGAGCACGGCCACGTCATCGACGCTCCCGGCCTCAAGACCGAGCACTACGAGATCTTCGACACCGCGATGGGCGCTCGCTCGCTCAAGCCGATGGGTCACGTGCGGATGATGGCGGCGGCTCAGCCGTTCCTGTCCGGCGCGATCTCCAAGACGGTCAACCTCCCCGAGAACGCCACGGTGGAGGAGATCGAGGACGTCTACATGCAGTCCTGGAAGCTCGGCCTCAAGGCGACCGCGATCTACCGCGACAACTGCAAGGTCGGCCAGCCGCTCTCCGACGGTGGCGGCAAGGCCAAGAAGGACGCGAAGGACGCGGCCGACGCCAAGGACGCCGCGGCGACCAAGGTCGTGGAGAAGGTCGTCTACGCCCCGACCCGCAAGCGCCTGCCCAAGTCGCGCGTCTCGCGCACGACGTCCTTCACGGTCGGCGGCGCCGAGGGCTACATGACCTCGGGTGCCCACGACGACGGCCAGCTGGGCGAGGTCTTCCTCAAGCTCGGCAAGCAGGGCTCGACCCTCGCCGGTGTCATGGACGCGTTCTCGATCGCCGTCTCGATCGGCCTGCAGTACGGCGTCCCGCTGGAGACCTACGTCTCGAAGTTCACCAACCTGCGCTTCGAGCCCGCCGGCCTCACCGACGACCCGGACGTCCGCATGGCGCAGTCGCTGATGGACTACGTCTGGCGTCGCCTGGCCCTGGACTACCTGTCCTTCGAGGAGCGCTCCGCCCTCGGCATCTACTCCGCCGACGAGCGCCAGCGCCACCTCGAGACCGGCTCCTACGAGCCGATCGTCGAGGAGACCGGCTCCGCCGCCGAGCTCGTCGAGGACCACCCGGTCGTCGCCGAGGTCATCGAGGCCGAGGACATCGTCGATGCTGCGGCCAAGCCGGCCCCCGCCGAGGCCAAGACCACGGCCGAGCTCTTCGAGAAGCTCACCGGCACCGCCGTCGACTCGCCGCTCTGCATGACCTGCGGGACGAAGATGCGGCCGGCTGGGTCTTGCTACGTGTGCGAGGGCTGCGGGAGCACCAGCGGTTGCAGTTGATCCTTGCTCTGAGAACGGCCCCGACGCCACCGGCGTCGGGGCCGGCTCTATTTGTCGGTGGGGACGTGGAGGGTGCGGGCGCGATAAGACGTTTGCAGTGTCGCAATCGAATCGCCACGGCCTTAGATCCGCTGGTCCGTAACCTTTGGCCTATTTCATCGGTTCTTGGACCCAGGCTGCTCAGCCAACTCGAACTTCGACAACCTTCGATTCAGACGACGCATAGATGCCGTCACCTGGAAGGGTCTTGGCCCGGAACTTAAACGCCCCCCTCGCGTCCATCCGGTACTTCTCCTTCCAGACCCCAGATCCGTTTGTGAGCACCTTGTTCGCGCCCTTGACGGACTTCCACTTGCCTCCATCTTTGTATTGCAGCCTCACCTGGGCGTACTCGAGAGACGTGTTGCCGTATCGCGTCTCTCCCGTGCTCTTGACCTTAAATTGAACGGCATCCTTGAACTTCGGGGACTTATCAGAGACGAAGAGAGTGGTCTTGGAGGACGGTGCCCTGAGGGTGAATCGGAGGGTGTCCATCGGGTAGGTAGTCTCGTTGTAGTTTGCGTCATCGACCGTCAGAACACCCGAGAGCGCGTAGGTACCGATGTCATCGTGGTCGCCACACAAGAAGAACTCGAAGTTGCCTGAGAAGGTGGCGCCATTGCCAAACTCGAAGTCGGACCGCGTCTCACCGTCGGGTTCCACGATGGTGGAGTCGAGAGTCCACTCAACCGCAGTCGGGGGCGCGATGAAGTGGAAGTTGACGACATAGTCCTCGCAGCTGTCGTACACGACAGTCTCGGTGGTGCTGTAAGCCCCCACCCCAGCCGCGCGGGTTTCGGAGTAGGCGCCGGCTGGGTGACCGCCAAGCGCAAGGACGGTCGAGCAGGCGATGGCCAAGGCGGCCGCGCGTCCCGTGAAGTTCACTTGATCCCCATTCCGAGTCGGGTCGCTTTGACGGTACGCCTCAATCGACGACTCGTCGCCGGGCAGGCACACGCCGATCGGTGGACATGAACGTCAGCCCGACCAGGTCAGGGTCTGGGTACGGCCCGGACTCGAACGATTGCCCTACTGCGCCACCGCCGACGCGTGCTGGAAGAACTCCGTCGGCATCGGATGCTCAAGCTTCCACGTGATTGCAATAGGCCGATCGCCGCTATGGGAGACGTAGGTAGCAGGGCCCATGAAGGTGTACGGCGCCGTGCCGGAGTCGTCCTTGGGCTCATGCCGGACGAACAGCAGAACTGTTGAGGTGCCGGCGAGATAGCGCTGACCAGTCTTGGATGACGTCGAGGTCGTGGACTGGGATTCCCAGTGGAACAGGTCCCGACTGATCGGGTAGTCGGCGTACATCGTGGTGGGGGAGTAGTCGGCCTCGGACTTCTTCAGCGTAATGAAGAAGGCGTCGACGTTGTGGTCTGGGAGGTAAAGCACGCCCTCGCGGAAACTGTTGGGACGCCGCGGGAAGTCGAGAGCAGCGAGGATCTCTTCACGCTGGTACCGGGCGTGAACTTTGAGAGGCACGGACGAGAGCGACCCACTAAGGGTGAGCGGGACGTGGCGTGCCGCCTCGTAAGCGAGGTCGACCACTGCGCGAATCTCGGCACGTGCTGCGACTTCCCTGCCGATGGCCTCGAGACCATCTCCGTACGAGTCGAAGCCACCGCCGTCCGACCAGAACGAGTAGAACAACATGCGGGCCAGCCGCTGCTCGCCGTCGGACAAGTCGTCGTACTTCGCAGCGTCATTGCGCAGGAGCGCGTCGTACGCGGCCGCTCTTTGCGGGTCGTCAACATGGGCGAACGCCCGAACTCGTTTGAGAAGGCGCTCCTCCAACTCGGAGCCCGGCAGTGACTCGAATCCGGCTTCCCGTCGAAGAGCGGTCCATGAACCGCGCCTGCTGATGTCGCTGAGCTCGAGACCACTCTTCTCTAGGAACGTCGTCAGGTCGGTGTCACCTATCTGGCGGAGCTCATTGACCAGTTGAGCCCAGCGAGGAGCGATCTGCGAGCGAAGGTTCTCGAGGACGATCTGATGGGACTGTCGATCCAGTTGGATCTGGCATCCGGAGGGCAGGAACGGGAACTCGTCTTGGACGGCCCTCTGGAGTTGCTTGCCGTGGACACCGGTCAAGGCGGCGAACTTCTTGGCGAAGCTGAACTCTCGGCGGTGATAGCCCACGAAGTCGAGCACCGTCAGTACGGCCTTGTTGTGAGTCCGTCGGAGCCCGCGACCCAACTGCTGCATGAAGATCGTGGCACTCTCAGTGGGGCGAAGGAATAGCACGGTGTCGACGTCAGGGATGTCCAGGCCCTCGTTGAAGACGTCCACTGTGAAGAGCGCGTTGACTGTCGCAGCACGCAGTTCACGGAGAGCTGACGCGCGTTCCTCGGCCGCGGTTTGTCCCGTGACAAGGCGAGCCGGAATGCCGGCCTCGTTGAAGACCCGGGTCATGTACGTCGCGTGCGCCACGGAGACGCAGAACCCGAGGGCACGCATCTGGGCGGGATCTGCAACCTTCTCTCGAAGCTGCTTCAGGATGATTCGTGCCCGCGCGTCGTTGCCAGTGAAGACGCCCTCGAGTTCACGCTCGTCGTACTTGCCGCGCGACCAGGTGATCGCCCGCAAGTCCGTCCCGTCGGCGATGGCAAAGTAGTGGAACGGGCACAGGAGGTCCGCGCCGAGGGCGTCCCATAGGCGCAACTCGGCAGCGGTTCGTCCGTCGAAGAACGAGCGGACGTCGGTCCCATCCGCCCGCTCCGGTGTGGCAGTGAGGCCGAGCAATTCGGTGGGTCGGAGGTGCTCGATGAGTCTCCGGTAGGTGCGTGCTTCGGCGTGGTGGAACTCGTCGATGACGACGACGTCGTAAGCCTCCGCTGGGATCTCTATAACGCCGTACGACGTGAGCGATTGAACGCTGGCGAAGACGTGACTCCATCGCTCGGGCCGTTGTCCTCCGACATATAGCTCACCGAAGCTCGCGTCACCCAGGACTTCCCGGTAGGTGCGAATGGATTGCTCGAGGATCTCTTTGCGGTGTGCAACGAATAGCAGGCGAGGTTGATGGCCATGGGATTGCTGGCACATGCGTCGGTAGTCCAGGGCTGCAATCACCGTCTTGCCGGTGCCCGTGGCTGCCACCACCAGATTTCGCCGGCGGCCATGAACGACGCGTTCTGCCTCGAGCGCATCCAGCATCTGCTGTTGATAGGGGTACGGACGGACTTCGAGACCCACGAGCGAGATCGTGACTCGGTCCGAGCTCTTAACTCCCTTTGCCTCGAGTAGGGCGTCGTCGAGCCGGTCGCGGTCCCGCTCCGGGTCGTAGGACTCGAATTCGGGGCTGTTCCAGTAGGCATCGAAGGTTGCCCGGAACTTGTCGAGAAGAGCCGGCGTGGCGGCCTTACTCAACCGCACGTTCCACTCGACACCCTCGAGCATGGCCGACGTGGTCAGGTTGGACGATCCGACGTAAGCGGTGTCGTAACCGGTGCGCCGACTAAAGAGCCACGCCTTCGCGTGAAGGCGTGTGCGCTTGGCGTCGTATTGGATCTTTACCTCGGCGCCGAAGTCCTGAACGAGACGGTCGAGCGCCCGACGCTCGGTCCCTCCGATGTATGTGGTGGTGACTACCCGAATAGGAATGCCGGCTTGTCGTGCGGCAGCCAACTCTCCTTCAATCAGACGCAAGCCGTGCCACATGACGAAAGCACAGAGGAGGTCGATCGAGTCGGCAGAGTCGATCTCGGCACGGAGCTCGGATGCCAAGCTCGGCTCGCCGTAGGCATTGGTGAGAAGCGCCGCATCATTCAGCGGAGTCTTGGGTCGCCGACCAAGCCGCGTCTCCGTCCCTGGACCCGCCGGCATGCGTAGCGCGTGCAGTTGCTTGGCGGGAAGCGTGACCGTGTCCGGATCCATTGAGAGGGCCTGTAGGACCGTATTTGCTGTGCCGATTCGCGCCGCCGGGTCCTTCAGCTTGGAGAGATGCTCAAACGCTGCGGCCGAGATGTGTTGGGCAAGGACGTGTGAAAGGTCGGCGTCGTCAACGGTGCCAATCTCCGCGACAAGCCCGAGCACGGACTCGAGCTCTGCTTCGAGGCCACGGGTCATGAGCGTTTCGCGCAGGCCGATAGGCAGGTCCCCCGAGGTATCCACGGTGGCGAGCTTGCCAGGTTCGACCGGTCTGCAAAGCGCTTTGCGGCCTAGGGGCCCCGAAGAGGGCCGAAACCTGGCCACCACGAGCACGGTGCCCCCGATGCACACGGCGCGCGCCGTGTGGCGGCAGCTGCCCGATTCGACTCCGCACAGCGGCGTCTTTGTCTAACCTTCACCGCCGGGGGTGACGCGCATGGCAGCGGGGGAATCGGCGTACGACGTCGCGCGACGGCAGCGGGAGAAGGCTGCCCGGCTGGAGCGGTCGGCTGAGCTGTGGGAGCGCGGCGCCCAGGGTGAGGTCGAGGTGGCGCGTGCACTTGAGTCCCTGCCCGACGGGTGGGTCGTGCTGCACGACCTGGCATGGCCGGGACGGCCGCGGGCAAACCTCGACCACGTGGTCATCGGGCCAGGCGGGATGTTCGTCGTCGACGCCAAGAACTGGTCGGGGCGGGTTGAGGTCCGCGACCAGGTGCTCATGCAGAACGGGCGACGTCGCGAGCCGACTGTCGCGTCGGCTGCGGAGGCGGCAATCGCGGTGCAGGCGCTGGTGCCCATGCCCAACCTATGCATGGGTGTCCTGTGCTTCGTGCGCGAGGAGCCCCTGACGGGGTGGGCACGCGACGTCATGGTCTGCTCGACGGCCAACCTTGTCGAGATGCTGACCTCGCGGCCAGGGGTGCTCCAGGCAGTCGATGTGCAGCGCTGCGTCGACGCTGTGCGTCGCACCGCGACCCGACGTTCGAGCACCCCGCGGCCACGGCCGTTGGCACCTTCGATCCGGCAGCCAGCCTCGCCTCGCCCTCGCCCCACGAGGAAGATTCGGCGGGTCATCACGAGCCTGTTTGCCGGCGTGCTGTTCTTGGGGGTGCTGTCGGGTGGCGGCCTCCAGAAGGCTGCCGAATGGGCAGGAGAGCAGCTGGTGAAGCAGGTCGCCCCAGCTGATCCGGCTCCGACCGAGCAGCCGGCGACACGCGAGAAGAAGCAGCGGAAACGAGAGCAGCGTCAGGGCGGGTAGGGGACGCCACGTCGCGGCGCTCCGCGAACATGACCGCAGACGGATCGGGGCAAAGATGCCATCCCTGAACGGCGGATGCGGCCGCCAAGGCTGCACTTCCTTCGTCCGGAGCGCATACTTGAGTCCTATGACGTCCTCATCTTGGTCCACGCGCAAGTCCTCGAGCCCGTTCCAGCCCAAGCCCGAACTGGAGATCGAGGTGTACGCGGTCGGCGACCAGGTCTGCCACGACCTCTACGGCCTCGGTCGCGTCCTCGGTGTCGAGGCCCACGCTGTGTCGATCGACTTCGGCGACAAGACGGTGCGCGTCACGAGCCCCTACACCAAGCTCGAGCACCTGTAGCGCGAGTCGCCCCGAGCGGCTGGGGTCGCACGGCCCCGAGAAGGGGTGTCGACCTGAGCCCGATTGCCCAAATTCGGGGCAGCAAGCACCCCTGACCGAGCCCTATCCTCGACGGAGACGACGCGAGGAAGTGGGGTGGACGAGCAGCCGCAGCTTCACCTGCACGTGCTCGGCGAGCTCACGGCGACGCGGGACGACGTGGTCGTGGACCTCGGCGGGCGGCGTCAGCGCGCCGTACTGGCCGGGCTGCTCATCCTGCGGGACCAGGTGGTCCCGGCCGATCGGCTGATCGACTGCGTGTGGGGTGACCACCCCCCGACCAACGCCACCGGCGCGCTGCAGGCCTACGTGAGCCACCTGCGCCGGCGGCTCGAGCCGGACGCGTCGGCCCGGCAGCGGGATGGCGTGATCGTGCGCGCCGGACCCGGCTACGTGCTGCGGACCCCGCCCGACGCCGTGGACGCCTGGGAGTTCGAGGCGGCCGTCGAGTCGGCGGCGGGCCAAGCGCCAAGTGATGCGGTGTGCACCCTGGAGACCACGCTCCGGCTGTGGCGCGGACCCGCCTACGCCGACTACGCGGGGGAGTCGTGGGCGCAGGCGGAGATCGCTCGGCTCAGCGAGCTCCGTGCGGTGGCCCGCGAGCGCCTCCTCGCCACGCGCCTCGATCTTGGTGAGGCCCAGCTCGTCATCGGCGACCTCGAGGCGCTGGTCGCGGAGGACCCGCTCCGCGAGGAGCGCTGGCGCCTCCTCGTCCTGGCGCTGTATCGCGCGCACCGGCAGGCCRCGGCGCTGGAGGCGCTGCGCCGGGCACGCCGGGTGCTCGCCGACGAGCTCGGCGTCGATCCCGGTCCGGCCCTGCGCGCCCTCGAGGCGGAGGTCCTGGCCCAGTCGCCGGACCTCGATGCGCCGAGTCCAGCCAAGGCGAACGACGCCACTCCGCTCGTCCCGCGGCCGCGGACGCCCGACGGGCTCGTGGACCGGGAACGTGAGCTGGCCCTCCTGGGCAGCAAGCTCGACGACCTCCAAGACGGGAGGGGTGGCTGCGTGCTCGTCGAGGGCCCGGCCGGCATCGGCAAGACCCGGCTGCTCGACGAGCTGCGCAAGCTCGCCGTCGCTGACGGCATGACCATCAGGTCAGCGCGGAGCAGCGCGCTCGAGCAGGGATTCGACTACGGCGTCGTGCGGCAGCTGTTCGACGCGGGAGTCGACGACGTCGTACGCCGTGACGAGCGCTTCGCCGTGCTCCGCGGCCTGTACGAGCTCACCACTGGCCTGGTGAAGGACGCACCCTTCGTGCTCTGCGTCGACGACGTCCAGTGGTGCGACGAGGCGTCGGTCCAGTTCCTCGCCTACCTGGTCAGGCGGCTCGACGGGCTCCCCGTGCTGGTGGCGCTGGCCGTGCGCTCCGGTGAGCCGTACGAGGCCGCCGACCTGGTGGCCGAGCTCGCCGCGGACGAGGCGATCTCGGTGCTGCGTCCCGCGCCCCTCTCCGAAGAGGCCACCGCCACCCTGGTGAGCGATCGTCTCGGTCGCGGCGCGGAGGCCTTCATCGCCGCGTGTCACCGGATGACCTCGGGCAGCCCGCTGCTCCTGCGTCAGCTGCTGCGCGCGCTGGCCGACCAGGGCGTTCCGCCCGACGTGGCCCACGTCGACACCGTGCGGGCCGTGGGGTCGCGTGCCGTCACCTCGCTGGTGACGCTGCGCCTGCGCCGGATGCCGGCGACGGTCACGACCGTCGCGCGCGCGGTCGCGGTGCTCGGGCCGGCGGCCGACCTGATGAGTGTCGCCGACCTGGCGCAGCACCCGGAGGAGGACGTCGCCTCCGCCCTCGACGTCCTGGCCCGCAGCGAGATCCTCCTCGACGGGCACCCGCTCGACTTCGTCAACCCGCTCGTGCGCGACGCCATCCACGCGGACATCCCGACCGGCGAGCGGGCGCTCCTCCACGAGCGGATGAGCCGGCGGCTCAAGTCATCCTCAAGTCAGCCCGGGCACGCTGGGACGCCCCGATCGTGAGGTGGTGACGGTGCCCGAGACCGAAGCGCTCCGCGGGCTGGCCGGCGGAGCCGTCCACCTGCCGGGGGACGTCCTCTACGACGAGGCCCGAATGCCCTGGAACCTCCAGGTCGACGAGCACCCGGCGGCGGTCGCCTATCCGGCCGACGCCGAGGAGGTCTCCCGGATCGTGCTAGCCGCCGCGGCGTCCGGTCTCCGGGTCGCACCCCAGGGCACCGGCCATGGCGCCCCGCCGCTCGCGGGTCGGCTCGGTGACGCGGTCCTGCTGCGCACCTCGGCGATGACCGGGCTGCGCGTCGAAGCCGCCCGTCGTACGGCGCGGGCCGAGGCCGGCGTGCTCTGGGGCGACGTCATCGCCCGCGCCGGGCGGGTCGGCCTGGCCGCGAGGCACATGTCCAGCCCGGGTGTCGGCGTGGTCGGTTCGTCGCTCGGCGGCGGCGTGAGCTGGTACGCCCGGCGGCACGGCCTGCAGTGCAGCGCGATCACGGCCGCCGAGCTGGTGCTTGCCGACGGGACCTTCGTGCGAGCCACCGAGACCCAGGACCCGGACCTGTTGTGGGCGGCACGCGGCGGCAGCGGGGGCTTCGGGGTCGTCACGGCCCTCGAGTTCGACCTGCTGCCGATCCGCACGGTGTACGCCGGGATGCTGGCCTGGGACTGGCGGCACGCCGGACGCGTCCTCGCGGCGTGGGGGGAGTGGACCGCGGATGCACCCGAGTCGGTGACCAGTGTCGCCCGCATCTTCCAGGTGCCTGACGAGGATTGGATGCCCCCGGACGTGCGCGGCCGGCGGCTCCTCATGCTCCATGCGGTGGTGGAGGGTGACGCCGAGGCGGGTGCCCGCATCCTTGCCCCGCTGCGTGGCCTGTGGCCCGAGACCGACACGTTCACGGAGGTGCCCGCGGCCGACATCGCCCACCTCCAGCTCGACCCGCAGGAACCCACCGCGGTCTACGCCAACAGCGTCCTGGTCCACGGTCTTCCGCTGGAGGCGGTGGAGGCCCTGGTCGCATCGGCCGGCCCCGGCTCCGGGAGCAACCTGCTCTTCGTCGAGCTGCGCCACCTCGGTGGCGCGATCGAACGCCCCGCCCATCGTGGGGGCGCGCTCGACCACCTCGACGGCTCCTTCCTGGTGCTCGGCGTCGGGCTGGACGTGGGCACCGGGTGGAGCGCCGTACGCGAGGACGCCACGCGGATCCTGGAGTCACTTGCCCCCTGGACCTCCAGCGCGTCGTACCTCTCGATGGCCTACGAGGCGGCCGCCCGGCGCGGGAGGTCGGCGTCGGCGTACGAGCGCCTCCACCGGATCCGTCGTACTGCGGATCCGGACGGCCTGTTTGTCGCGCCCCAGCGCGATACGGACGACTGATTCCGCACTGACGACTCAAGTTGACCGCAAGTCCTTCTCAACCGCGTGGGTGCACCTTCGTCGGGTCAACGACGACACCACACGGAGGAACAATGACCATCGCACAGACCAACACCGCGTACGCCGTGCCGTTCGCGGAGCTGGACGCACTCACCATCGGCACCGTCGCGGTGCCGGGCGACAAGAAGTACGACGCGCTCGTCGCGCCGTGGAACGTCGCCATCCCGGTCCGCCCCGCGGCCGTCCTCGCGGCGCACGACACCCAGGACGTCGTCGAGGCCGTGCAGTTCGCGGCCCGGCACGGCATCCGCGTGACACCGCAAGCCACGGGCCACGGCCCGGTGGCCGACCTGACCACCGAGCTGCTGGTGACGACCAAGGAGCTCGACGAGGTGGTCGTCCACCCGGAGGGCTGGGCTCGCGTCGGGRCCGGCGTGAAGTGGCTCCGGGTCGTGGAGGCCGCCGCACCCTACGGGCTGGCGCCGCTGTCGGGATCGATCACCGACGTCGGGATCGTCGGCTACACCACCGGAGGCGGGCTCGGGCCGATGGCTCGGACCTACGGGCTGGCCAGCGACAAGGTGCGCGCCATCGAGGTCGTCACCGGCGACGGTGAGCTTCGGCGGGTGACGCCCACGGAGCACCCGGACCTCTTCTTCGCCCTGCGCGGCGGCAAGGGGATGCTCGGTATCGTCACCGCGATCGAGTTCGACCTCGTCCACCAGCCGACGTTCTACGGCGGCTCGCTGTGGTTCGACGGGGAGGATGCTGCGACCGTCATCGAGCGCTGGCTGCACTGGTCCGACGACCTGCCCGAGCTGGGCACCACGTCGATCGCCCTGTTCCAGCTCCCCGACATGGAAGGGGTGCCGCCCATGCTGGCTGGCCGGCTCACGCTCTCGGTGCGCTACGTGTGGACCGGCTCCGCCGACGAGGGGGAGCGCTGGTTCGCCGCGATGCGTGCCGCCGCTCCGGTCATCCTCGACGACGTGGCCGACAAGCCCTACACCGCGATCGACTCGGTCCACACGGACCCGCTCGACCCGACGCCGGCGCACGAGGCGGGCGACGTGCTCACCGACTTCACGGCCGAGACCGCTGACGCGCTGCTCGCCCTGACGGGGCCGGGGGTGGCGTCGCCGCAGATCCTGGTCGAGGTGCGTCAGCTGGGCGGCGCGTTCGCCCGTCCGGGGGAGCACCCGAGCGCCTTCGCCTCGCGCGACGCGGCGTACTCGTTGCTCGTCGTCGGCATCGCGGAGATCCCGGGTGTGGCGGACCACGCCGAGGCGATCCTCACCGCGATGCAGCCGTGGGTCGGCGCGCACCGGCTGCCGAACTTCACGTTCACGCCCGAGGAGTACGTCGACGCGTACGACGAGGTGACCCTCGCCCGGCTGCGTCGGGCGATCCGGACCTACGACCCGGACGGCGTGATGACGATCGGCGGCGTGCTGGCGTGACCCCCGCGACTCGTGGCCCCTTGGTAGAGGGGGCCACGGGTCGTGGCTCGTCCGGGGGCTGCATGGTCGCTGCGCCGGCGGCGTCGTGCCTGGTCTGGACCGTCCGCCGGGCAGTGTCGGTGGACGTCCCTAGTGTCGGCTTCACAGAGGGTCGCGGGGGCGGCCCGAGGGGGGTCGAGATGAGTCGAGAGCTGGAGCGTCGCTGGGACGACGCGGTGGAAGCGGCCTGGCGGGAGTTCCGCCAACGTCTGGCCGATCGGCTGGCGGAGCTGGCCGAGGACGAGTCCCTGGTCGTCGGGCTGGACGAGGAGACGAAGGACGGTGCGGTGCCGTACTGCCAGGCGCTGGCCGGGCCGGGCGTGCTCCGGGTCGAGGCGGTCAGCAACGAGTACCTCGCCGAGCACCACCAGCTCGACGATGCGCAGGACGTTGCGCTCGTCGACCTGGGGTTCACCCTCCCGCACTGGGACCACACGATGGGTCCGGGGCCGGGGGAGACCAACTACTTCGTCGACCTCGACCAGCGCGAGGCCGACCGCGCCGCGGTGATGATGGTCCGTGCGCTGCGTGAGGTGTACGCCGTCGTGCACCCGGTCTACCTGTCCGCGGGCGGCTTGCTCGACGAGGTCGTCGACGAGCCGCCACGGGTGATTCCGCCGAAGCCTCGGCCCGAGGTGGCCGTCCACCCCGAGGGGCCCGACGAGGTGCGGGCGGCGGTGGACCTGGCGGTGCGCGGACTCCAGGACGAGCGCCCGGAGTGGGACGAGGACGGCGACCTGCCGCTCGACACCACCCGCGGTGTGGTGTGGGTGACGATCGGCGCCCACCTGCCGCGCATCCTCCTGCACGCGCCTCTCGTGGGCGACGTCGTCGACGAGTCGCGTGCCCTGGTCGAGGTCAACCTGCTCAACCAGCGTGAGTTCGGGCTGTCCTTCTCCCTCCGGGACCGACAGATCACCGTCTTCCGCGAGCTGGACGCCTCCGCGCTGGTGCCGGCGCAGCTGCGTCTGGAGATCGAGCGCCTCACCACGCAGGTGGACCGGTGGGCCGGTGACCTCGTCACCCGCGTCGGCGGCAGGTGCATGGACGAGCAGACGCCGCGCCAGCCCGTTGACGTGACGACCCGTCCGCCGGCCCACGGCCGCTTCGCCACGGCGTACGGCGTGATGGTCGAGCTCGAGCGGGGGCAGCGCGGCTCGGTCGGGCCGGCCACGATCGCGCGCATCTTCGACAACGACACCGGCTTGCTGCTCAAGGCGGTCCGCATCAACGAGCAGCGCCGGCGCGAGATGCGCGCGAAGGCACGCGCCGCACGCGATGAGGGACGGGGTCGTGCCGAGCAGGTGGCCCGGGCCCGGCAGGAGTACCTCCGCGAGCTCACGGCGCGGATGCGCGCGGCGTTGCGCCTGATCGTCGACGCGCCCGTCCGCAAGGTGCAGCTCGACCAGATGGCGCTCTTCGACGAGGACGAGTGCGGGACCGGGCGGTGACCAAGCCGATTCGCGCACGCGCGACCCGATCGGATGTGAGGGTGTGCGCATGCCGCGCCTGATCCCGGAGTCGCCGACCTTCCAGACGACCTCGGAGGAGCTCGTGTGGGAGCGGCTGCGCGACAGCCTCGGCCCCGACGACGTTCTGCTCGCCAACCTGCGCCTCACCGACGAGGAGAAGGACGTCGAGGCCGACCTGGTCGTGCTCATGCCCGAGGTCGGGATCCTCGTCCTCGAGGTCAAGGGCGGCAGCGTCCACGTGACGCCCGACGAGGCCGACGGGCACGCTTGGTGGATCCAGCGCCAGGGCGCACATCGCAGGATCAAGCCGGTCGACCAGGTCCGCACCGCCAAGCACGCGCTCAAGCGGTACGTCGAGCAGCACCCCGACGGCGGGCTGGCGAGGCGCGTCGGCTGGGGACATGGCGTCGTCACGCCGTACTCCGCGTTCGGGCCCGACTTCACCGTCCCCGAGCTGCCGCGCTGGGCGTTGCACGACAAGGACGACCTGTCCTCGCTCGCCGACCGGGCCCGGGAGAACGCGTGGGGCCTGCTACACGGCCAACGTCCACCGACGCACGACGACGTCGAGGCCATCGCCGACATCCTCACGGGGCGCTTCGCGGCGCCGTACGACGTCAACGCCGAGTCCGACGACCGCGCGGCCACGTTCGACCGGCTGACCATGGAGCAGGCCACGATCCTGCGAGTGACCCGGCTGCTCCCGCGGGTCGAGGTGCGCGGAGGTGCCGGGAGCGGCAAGACCGTGCTGGCCCTCCAGCAGGCCAAGGAGCTCACCCGCGGTGGCCAGGGCCGCCCTGCGCATCGGGTGGCGCTGCTGTGCTACTCGATCGGGCTCGCCGAGCACCTGAAGCGGCAGGTGGGCACGTGGGACCGCCGCCACCGACCGGCGTTCGTCGGGACGTTCCACGCCTTCGGCCAGCAGTGGGGCGCGGCCGACGGGGATCGCTCCGACAGCCAGTTCTGGGAGGAAAGGCTGCCGGCCGAGATGGCCGCGCTGGCCGCCGCGCTCCCGGAGGGCAAGAAGTACGACGCGGTCATCGTCGACGAGGCCCAGGACTTCGCCGACTCGTGGTGGACTCCTGTTCTGCGCTCCCTACGGGACGAGGAGGAGGGCGGGCTGTTCGTCTACTCCGACGAGAACCAGCGGATCTTCGCGCGGTTCGGACGGCCGCCGGTGGCGCTGGTCCCGTTGGTCCTCGACCACAATCTTCGCAACACCAAGCAGATCCACGAGTCGTTCGGGCCGCTGGCGCCCAGTCGAATGTACTCACGCGGTGGCGACGGGCCGGTCGTGCGCTTCGTGGAGTCGACGCTGGACGACGCGATCGGGGCAGCCGATGACGAGGTCGACCGACTGCTCGACGAGGGCTGGGAGCCGCGCAACATCGCCCTGCTCACGACTGGCCACCGTCACCCGATCCAGCTGGAGCGGACCGCCTTCCACGACCAGGAGGGCTACTGGGGGACGTACTGGGATGACGACGTCTTCTACGGGCACGTCCTCGGGTGCAAGGGCCTCGAGCGGCGCGCGGTCGTGCTGTGCCTCAACGAGGACGGTTCACGAGACCGCGCTCGGGAGCGGCTGTACGTCGGGATGTCGCGGGCGACCGACGTGCTCGTCGTGATCGGCGATCCGGACACCGTGCGCCGGGTCGGTGGTGACGAGGTGGCCCGTCGGTTGGGTGTGTGCTCCACATAGGTCCAGTGTCTTGTCGCGCAGCCAGGATCTGCCACCCGCAGGCGGAGCCCTTCAGGTGCCTCATCCGTGCTGACGCATGCGACTAGCTTCGGCACGAATCAGACTGAGCCACTCTCTGGAGTCTTGTCCGCACGCAGATGGGACAAAGAACGATCCGAGACTGAGGATCGCCGACTCCGTGTCGCGGGAAGTAGGCATCGAAGCAAGAAGGTGGTCGATCTCGGAGGCGAGTTTCGGAGCGAATGCTGGCTCGCCCTCCATGAAGTCCAGCAGGGCCGCCTGGGTATCTGCGTAGTCGTCGCGCCAGTCCTGGTGCAGGTACGCGCCGAGGAACTGCCACAGAGCGGGATAGTCCTTCTGATTCACGGTGACTTCCTCACGGTTGAGGGAACGCTGTATGGATTCGGTAACCCGACTCTGTGAGATCGGACCGCCTCAGGATCAGTCTGACGCCGAAGGCTTCGTGTGCGGTACCTGCCGCATCCACTGATGTTCCGGTCTGACGAGCTAGCAGTGCATCGATACGCAGTTGGCGGCCGCTGCCTGCCAGCCACTCCTCGACTTCCCTTGAGTGGCTTCGCAGCGCCTGGGCAATGACGCGCTCTGCATCAGCGACGCTGGCGAACGTCGAGGCAAAGTCCATGCCCTCCGAACGAGCGCGTTCCATCAGTTCGCTTGTGCTCTTCCCTACGTGCTTGGTGACGATGTGGCCACCCACCGCGTCTTGTCCCGGCAGCGACGTGCGCCATCCACCGGGAAGCCTCATCTCGCCCCGCTCGTCGCGGACCCGCACGCGGGCAAACCGGCCGACCCGGTCCCGAACCACGTGCAGCCCCTCCCGAACGCCACGCAGTCGAGAAGCGGCAGCGGTGCCGGTCGCGCGAAGCCCGACGAGCAGCGCGTGGAACCGCGGTGCCTGCGCGCTGATCCGGGCCAGCGCCGCCGAGCCGGCGGCACCCGCGCCGAGGCCGCCGGTGATCCCGCCGACGATGATGGAGATTGCAGCCCCCTCAACGACCATCTTCCCGATCTCGGCGAGCAGGGCGCGGGTGCGGTCGTGGGTTTCGCGGACGGCGTCGGCGTACTCCTCGCACGCTGTCCCCGTGGCGACGA
The DNA here is from genome assembly GCF_056401085.1 of Nocardioides sp. P4_G4. NCBI lineage: Bacteria > Bacillati > Actinomycetota > Actinomycetes > Propionibacteriales > Nocardioidaceae > Nocardioides > Nocardioides sp. P4_G4. The sequence continues at coordinate 83,525 of NZ_JBFUKA010000001.1, read as the reverse complement.
GTGCCTCGGCCGTGTCGCCGACGAGGGACTTCAGCTCGGCCAGCGCGGCGAGGGCGAGGGGGATCTCGGGGGAGAACTGGTGCTCGAGGAAGGTGGCGGCGATGTCGCAGTGCGCGTCGAGGTCCGCGACCGCAACACCGGCCCGGCGCCAGGTCGTGGCGGCGTCGAGCAGCAGGTCGACGTCCGCCCCCGGCCAGACGAAGCCCTCGACGTGGTCGAGGATCCACATCTCCACCGTGCCCAGCGATACCGGGTTGTCGCCCCGGCAGGACGGCGGCGCCGCGGGCGACACCCGGACGTAGTCGTCCTCGTCGAGCGAGCCGCCGCTGTAGGCCGCCACCGCGGCCGACGCGGCCTCGGCGTCGCGGTGGTTGGCGGCCGACGCGGTGAGCAGCCGACCGAACCCGATGAAGGCATGGGTCAGCTCGGCCAGGGTGTCGAGCGCCTCCCGCGCGCCCTCGTCGTACGACGTCGCGAACTCGGCGCTGGTCGCGTCGTCGCCGGCCATGCCGGCGTACCCACCGAGCTTGCCGGCCAGCGACTCGCACAGCAGCGCGGCGATCTGGTTGCCGGTGCGGCACGCGTCGGCGGCCGAGGTGAAGCCCCCGGTCTCGACGGCGATCCTCATCGGACCTGCTCCCACAGCGAGACGTTCCGCTCAGTCGCGAGGACATAGTTCGACCGCGCGGTGTCACCGATCGAACGCAGTCCCCCCAGGGCAGAGGTCATGTCGGAGAACGAGGTGCGCCACGAGGAATGGGACGTCGTGTGTGCGTCGCTCGCGAGCCCCGTCCACTCCGAGTGCACCGCACCCTGCGCGGCCTCGACGTCCGCGGCCAGCTCCGCCAGGTCGCCGCCGCAGGAGTTCATCGCGGCGATGACCGCCGCCAGCTCGTCGACGTCGACGTCGTACGCGGTCACCCGAGCCTCCGGACGAGGAGGTCATGGGTCTCGGACGACGAGGCATCCGCGAGGGACACGTCGTCCCGGGCCGAGCGCAGGGCGACGGCGCTTCCCGCCAGACCGGCGATCACCCCGTCCGCGCCGTCGCGCCACTCCTCCCACATCGACGCGAACCGGTCGGCGGCGGCGCCGTGCCAGCCCGCGAGGAGGACGTCGACGGACGCCTCGATGTGCGCACGACGGGTCGCCATGTCGCTGACCCGCGCCTCGACGGCGTCGGCGCCGATCGACAGCTGGGCAGGGTCGAGCCTGATGTTCATCGTGCCTCCCGAGGATCACCGGCGGAGCGCCGGACGAGTACGACTGGCATCGACTCTTGCCGCAGCGGAGGCATGGCGGAACCCGTCAGATGTGATCTGTGGACAACCGAGCTCGTCGAGCGCCCCCGCGTTGTCGGAAGCCGGGACGGGGGAGAGTGGCGGCGGGTACGTTGCGGCAGCCATCAACACGCGACACGGGGGACCGCCATGAACGAGAACAACGAGCCGTACACCCAGCCCGCTCAGGGCCAGCCGTGGCTCCCGCAGCAGCCTCAGGGTGCGCCGCCTGTTCCGTACGGCGCGTACGCACCGCCGGCCCCCTACGGTGCGCCCATGCACGGCGCGTCGATCGGCACGGTGCGCAGCACCGGCGCCTGCATCGCCCTCACCATCGTGACGCTCGGGTTCTACTCCCTCTATTGGTACTACCAGACCCACGAGGAGATGAAGCGCCACACGAACACGGGCCTCGGCGGCGGTGTCGCCCTCCTGCTCGCATTCTTCGTCGGCATCGTGATGCCGTTCATCTCGTCCAGCGAGGTGGGTGGGCTCTACGAGCGTCGCGGCATGCGCGCCCCGGTGAGCGCGGTCACGGGTCTGTGGGCGCTCCTGCTCGGCTGGTTCTTCGGGATCGGCCTGATCATCTGGTTCGTCAAGACCAACGGTGCGCTCAACGAGTACTGGCGGTCCCAGGGCGCGCGCTGAGGACGGCGCAAGCGCCGAGATCTAGGATCCGCCGGCCTCGATCGCGGTCAGGTCGGTGACGAGCCGAGCCGCGAACTCGTCGACGGCGGCCACGTGTACCCATCCACCGGGGGCGGCGGTCCGGCCTCAGGCCTGCGACATGTCGAAGACCAGCCGCGCCGGCACCTCGCCGGCGAGTACTTCCTCGAAGCACGCGTTGACGTTCTCGAGCCGGCGACGCTCGGTCACCACCCGGGTCAGCCCGCGGGCGTGGAGGTCGAAGGTCGCGGCCAGGTCGTTGCGGGTGCCGACGAGGGAGCCGATCACCGAGATCCCCTTGAGCACCGTCTCGAAGACCGGCAGCTCGAGCCGGTTGTCGGCCGGCAGCCCGACGATCACCAGCCGGCCGTTGGGGTTGAGGGAGGCGTGCGCCGCTTGCATGGCCGCGGGGGACGGGACGGTCACCAGGGCGATGTCGGCGCCGCCGAGGGCCGCGATCTCCGCCTGCTGGTCGCCGCGACCGTCGATGACGTGGTCGGCGCCGAGGTCCTTGGCGAGCTGCAGCTTCTCGTCGTGCACGTCGACCGCTACGGTCCGCGCGCCGAAGATCCCGGCGTACTGCAGACCGAGGTGGCCCAGGCCGCCGATCCCGACGACCATGACGGTCTCGTCGGGCTGCGGGTGGGTGACCTTGAGGGCCTTGTACGTCGTGACGCCGGCGCACGTCAGCGGCGCGGCGTCGAGGGAGGAGACCCCCGCGGGCACCGGGACGACGTGGCTGGCCCACGCGACGGCGTACTCCGCATAGCTCCCGTCCATCGTGTAGCCCATGTACTGCGGGCTGGTGCAGTACGTCTCCCAGCCGGCGACGCAGTAGCGGCAATGACCGCAGGCCAGGCCCAGCCACGGGAGCGCGACCCGCTGCCCCACCTGCACGGGGAGCTCGCCCTCACCGACCGCCTCGACGATGCCGACCCCCTCATGCCCCGGGATCAGCAGGTCCTTGGGCTTGACCGGCCACTCGCCGCGCGCCGCGTGGATGTCGGTGTGGCACAGCCCGCACGTCTCGATGCGGACCAGCACCTGGCCGGGGCCGGGCGTGGGCACGGGTACGTCGCGGATCTCCAGCGGTGCTCCGAGGGCAGGGACGACGGCAGCCTTCATGATTCCTCCTGGGAACCCAGTGGGTGGGCGGCGCACGATCGGCACCGCGGGCGGACGCGGGGTGTGACCCATCGCGTCCTCACCTCACCCTCGCTGGGGCACGCCCTCGCGGGCAGGGTCCTTGGGGCCCCTCGGCTCGCCGATGGTCCCGACCTCTGGACCCCGAGGGTGTCAGGGGAGGCGTACGCCGCTCAGGCCTGCCGCGCCGCCTTCTTGGCGGCTGCCTCCTCGCGGCGCTCGACGAACCGCGTGGCCTCGCCGTCGAGTGCGGCGACCGCGTGGGCGAGCTCCTCGCGCGCCTTCTCCCCGTCGTCGTCGAGGCCCTCCAGGTCCCAGACGCCCCACTGGCGCAGCAGCGGAGTAACGATCGAGTCGTGATGGATGCGCAGGTCGTAGATCCCGGCCTTGGCCATCTGCACCGCCTTGCGGGAGAAGCCCGGGATGATGCTGCCGGGCATCTCGAAGCCCACGACCTCCTCGGTGATGGCACGCATCGTCTGGCTGGGCGCGAGCTCGAGGGCCGCGGTGACGATGTTGCGGTAGAAGATCATGTGCAGGTTCTCGTCCATGGCGACGCGGGCCAGCAGCTTCTCCGCGATCGGCTCCTCGGTGTAGCGCCCGGTGTTGCGGTGCGACACGCGGGTCGCCAGCTCCTGGAAGGACACGTAGGCGCAGACGTTGAGCACGGACTTCTCCGTGGCTTCGTAGCCCGTCTCCATCGTCTCCATCCGGGCCCGCTCGAGCTCGACGGGATCGACTCCGCGGGTGACGAGCAGGTAGTCGCGGATGCAGAACGCGTGCCGGCCCTCCTCGGCCGTCCACCGGTTGACCCACGTGCCCCAGGCGCTGTCGCTGCCGAAGGCCCGGTCGATCTCGCGGTGGTAGCTGGGCAGGTTGTCCTCGGTCAGCAGGTTGACCTCGAGCGCCGTCCGGGCGATGGGCGACAGCTGTGACTGGGCGACCTCCCACGGGTCCCCACCCAGGTCGGCGAAGTCCCGCCCGAGGCTCCACGGCACGTACTCGTGGGGCATCCACTCGTCCGCGATGCCCATGTGCCGGTTGAGGTTCTCCTCGACCACCGGCTCGAGCTCGGCCAGCAGCTGGGTGCTCTCGAGTGCAGCCATGGTCCATCTCCTCGTCGGGGGACGTGGGGCCGACGCCCTCACGGTCCCTGCCTACACCTCCGGCGAGCTGGTGACCAGAGGCAGCGACGTACGCCGCTCGGTGTCGAGGCCGCGCACGATCTCGGCATCCCGGTCCCGGCTCCGGCTGAGGTCCTTCACGCCGAGCTCGCGAGCCCGACGTCGTCTTGCGGCATCGGCCGGATAGCACCCCGGGTGCCGAGGTGGACGACCTCGCAGGCCACGCCCGCCGTGCGGCAGGCGGCGTACAGGTGGGCCGCCCAGGCGCGGTCCGTCTCGGTGATCACGTCGACCCCCGGTCGGGACCGGAGGAACGCGAACCGGGCGCCGGGTGCGACCTCGAGGTCGAGCATCCTCAGGATGTCGACGAACCCGCCGGTGTCCTCGATGGGCGGGGGCTCGTCCGCCTCGGTGATCTGGCTCAGGTGGGGGAGCGGGTGATCATCGAGGATGAGCATCATCCAGACGGAGTGACCGCCGTAGGACCACGGCCCCATCAGGTGCTGCCAGGCGTCGCAGAGGTCGGACTGGGTGCGGATCGTCAGGTCGAAGGTCTTCTTGGTCATGGCGTCGAGGGTGACCCGCCGTCGCGACCGACGCGAACGGTCATCCACAGGCACGGATCGCCGTCAACGCTGTCCACAGATCGCATCAGCGGTCTTGTGAGGGGTCGGTCGCAAGGCGTTGGCTCGAGGCATGTCTCGGAACACGCCCTCGCCCGGCTACCAGCGCGGCCCCCGCATCGCCGACCACATGACCGACGACCTGGTGGCCTGCGTCGATCAGTCGAGTACCGCCGAGCGCTGCGGCGACGCCCTCGCCGCGCTCGAGTGGCACCAGGCCGTGCCGATGTTCCTTCGGGGTCGGCACCGCACGCTCTTGCAGCGGCTGGTCGACGTCGGCGACGACCTGCCGCCCTGGGTGGGCGTGCGCTGGATCGTCTACCAGGCGCAGCGGTGCGAGGACCCCGGCTCGGYGACCTTCGAGATCCAGCGCCGGGTGCTGCAGTACGCCGCCGAGACGATCCACGTCGACCTGCTGGAGGACTGCTTCCACAACGGTGGGGACCCCATCAAGGTCGTGGCCCGCGTCGCGGCCGAGTCGTGGATGTGCCAGCAGCTCTTCACTCACGAGTTCGGGGGACTCGTCTCCTACGTCGGCGAATTCGTGACCGGCCGACTCGCCGAGCATGCCGACCTGGCGAGGACGTGGGCGTCGGCTCCTCTGGGCGGATTCCGCATCGGCGAGAGTCTTCCCGGCGGTCGCCTGCGGGTGTACGACGCGGCGTCGCTGTCGTCGGTCGACGTGCTCGACCTGGGCGCGAGGTCCAGCGCGGGGCCCGAGGGGTGGGTGCTGGGTCGGCTGGTACCGAGCGGGGTGGACGACCACCTGATGTTCGATGCCCCGCCGCTGTCCGTGTCGGAGCGGATCGCCACCGAGGTGGCGGCGGCGCCCGAGGGTTCCTGGGCCCCGGTGACCTCGGCCCTCGAGGAGGGGCGGCTGTTGCCGGGTCACTTCCTGCGCGAGGACTACGAGCTGACCACCGACGTGCAGGAGCTCGACCTGCTCGCCTTCGGCACGAGGCCGCCGGACCTGGAGCGGGTGATGGGGCAGCTGCGCGAGGGGCGTGACGAGGTCGGCCGTGCGGCCTACCGGATCCTCGTGCGGGCGGCGGAGGGGACGGTCGGGCAGGAGGACGCCGCCTTCGTGGCGGCGGCGGCCCTCAACGCGCACGCGCACGCCGAGGCTCTCAACCACCTGTCGTCCAGCGCGCCGCATGTGTGGTTGCGGTGGGCCGACCTGGTGCCCGAGCCCGGGCGGTCCCGGTTGCTGGCCCTGGCGCGGGCCGCAGCGGCGGCGGCGTGAAGGGATGGCTGCTCGACCGGGAGTGTGTAGCCTGTGTGTATGGCCCGCCTCAACGTCTACGTCCCGGACGAGCTGGCCGCGCGCAGCCGGGAGGCGGGGCTCAACGTGTCGGCCCTGACCCAGCAGGCGATCGCCGCCGCGCTGGCGGCGGGTCAGACCGATGCCTGGCTGGCGTCGCTCGGACGTGGGGCGACGGCGCCCGTGACGACAGGCGACGTCCTCGCGGCCCTCGACGACGTACGCGATGACCTCGGTGCCGTCGGCTGACAGCTGGGTCGTCGACGCCTCGGTGCTCGTCGACCTGGTCATCCGGGGTGAGACATGGCGGACCAGTGCCGAGGCCCTCGCCGGACGCCAGCTCCACGCGCCCGCCCACGTCGATGTCGAGGTCACGTCCGCCCTCGCCCGGCTGCATCGCGCGTCCCTCATCTCCAAGGCGGCCGCGCGCAAGGCGCTCACCGCCTTCGGCGAGGCTCCGCTCACCCGGCACGAGCTGCCGGCTCTCGTCCCGGGTGCGTGGAGGAGGTCGTCGGGGCTCCGGGTTGCGGACGCGTTCTACGTCGAGCTGGCCAGCATCCTCGGCACCCAGGTGCTCACCCTCGACGCGCGGCTCGCGCGGGCCACGTCCCTCGCCGTGCTCCCCACTGACGGCCGGGACTGAGGCACCACCGTCGACCACGCTCAGCGACGTGCATCACTGGTTGCTCCGCCAGATGTCGGTGGCCCGTGCTTCGCTCGGGCCTCGGGGTCGACCACTGTCAGGAGAGTGACGATGACCATGCAGCCGGACCACGACCGACTCGATCGACAACCGTTCTGGACGGTCCAGTCGGTGTTCGACCCCGACGGCGAGGGGGGCGACTTCGCCTACACGATCGGCTTGCACTCCCGCGGTCTCCCCGAGCTCCACGTCTGGGCGCGACCCGACAGTGGCGAGGACCCGGGCGGGGACTGGATGCTCAGTCCRCACGATCGGACCCACCTCCTCAATGCACTGGCCTGGCGGCTCCTCGACGGCGAGCTCACGGTGGGCAGCACGTGGAGCGAGCAGTACGACGCGGGGGTGGCGATCGCCGACTTCGAGCTGTGCCCACCTGGCGACCGGGAGCAGCTGGAGGCTCTGGGGATCGACCCAGCGGCCGAGGTGCTGCCCGTCTCGTGGTCCCTCACACGTGCTCCTGAGGGCTCGTTGGCGCCGCTCACGTCCACCGCGCAGGACCAGGCAGTGGCTGATCTCCGCGACCTCGTCGCCGACCTGGTCACCACGTCCGATCGGACCGGACCTTTCCTGTGGACGCCTCCCGCGGTCCCGAACTTCGACCCCCAGCAGGTCTTCGGCCCGCTCACGGCGCTGGTCCGGGCACGAGGCGCGCAGCTGGTCGGGGCCAGCGTCACGCAGCTCAACCGACTCCTGCGACATGCGGTCTCGGTCGAGATCGGCGGCGGCAGTCTCACTTTCCCCGTCTCACTCGCGGCCGCGTCTGCGCGTCCGGTCGGGCGCACGCGTGCGCTCGCGGAGCTGCGGGCCGCTGTCGATGAGCTCGTGCGGTGYGTCACCGACCAGCGAGTGGACCGCTGGCACGAAGTGGTGGAGTCGCTCATGGGGCCCGACGCCTCGGAGCCGCGCCAGGCCGCGTCGGTGGCTCGCCTGCTGCGCGACGTGGTGCTGGCGTCACTCTCCGTCGAGGCCGTGGCCGACGTGATCCCGCACGAGTGGTTGGTGGCGGGACGCGGCCCGTGGGTGACCGCGTTCGGCGGCGTCGGTGAGCTGCCGGGGCCGGACTGGGCGGCATCGCCGGTCGTGCTGGATGCCGTGACCACCCTCTTGGGCCAGCTCGACGCGCAACAACTCGCGACCGTCGTCGCCGAGCACGTTCTCTCGAGAGGCGGCCACGTGGCGGGGCGCGACGCCTACCCCGATCTCGTCGCCAAGCTGGAAGGGTGGGTCCTTGTCGGCTCTGCCGGGTGTCCGTGGCGGGGGACGCTGGACACGTTGCTCGCGTGGGAGCCGCTGCTCCGAGAGAGCGGCGGCCCTGGACGGTCGGTAGAGATCGCCCCGCTCGTGGAGCTCCAGGAGTGGGCCAGTTGTCTCACGGCCGCGCTCACGCACCGGCAACGGTTGTCGGCCTCGGAGGTCAGCACGTTCGTCCGACCCTTCGCGGGCCTGCTTCCGGGGCTCGACCGGCTCCTCGACGAGCCGCTGGTCAGGGCGTCGTGAGCCCGTGCGTGCCTAGGCTGGCGCCATGACGACCCGCTGGCTCTTCGGCGACCAGCTCGGCCCGCACTTCACCGACGACCACCGGGGCCCGCTTTTGATGATCGAGTCCAGGGCCGTCTTCGGACGCCGCCGCTTCCACCGGGCCAAGGCGCATCTCGTCCTCTCCGCGATGCGGCACCGGGCCGCCGACCTCGGGGACCGCCTCGACTACGTCAGGGCCGACACCTATGCCGAGGTCGTCGAGCAGCACGACGACGTCGAGGTCGTGCACCCGACGTCGTACGCCGCGCTGGGCCTGGTCGAGCGGCTCGGCGCGACCGTCCTCGAGCCGCGGGGCTTCGCGACCCCGCGCGCGGACTTCCAGCGCTGGGCGGCCGGGCGGGGGAGCAAGAGGCTGCTGATGGAGGACTTCTACCGGCGCGCCCGGCTGGCCCACGGGGTGCTGGTCGACGGTGGCGAGCCGGTGGGCGGGCAGTGGAACTTCGACCACGACAACCGCCAGCCGCCGCCCAGGGGCGCCACCACCCTCGGGGTCACCGAGCCGTGGTGGCCCACCGAGGACGACATCGACGCCGAGGTGCGCGAGGACCTCGACCGCTGGGAGCGCGACGGGGACGTGCAGTTCATCGGCCGCGACGGCCCCCGACGCTTTGCGGCCAGCCGGCGTGAGGCGCTGGCCGCGCTCGACCACTTCGTCGAGCACCGGCTGCCCGAGTTCGGGGCCCACGAGGACGCGATCCTCGAGGGCGACCCCTGGATGGCGCACAGCCTCGTCAGCGCGCCGATGAACCTGGGCCTCCTCGACCCGCTCGAGGTCGTCGAGCGCGCGGAGGCGGCGTACCGCAGTGGCGCGGCACCGATCGCCAGCGTCGAGGGGTTCGTCCGGCAGGTCATCGGGTGGCGCGACTACGTGTGGCACCTCTACTGGCACCAGGGCGACGGCTACCGCCGGCAGAACGCGCTGCGGGCGCAGCAGAGGGTTCCGCAGTGGTTCGCCGAGCTCGACGGCGCGGCGACCGATGCCCGCTGCCTGTCCCACACCCTCGAGGCGGTCGCCGAGCACGGCTGGGTCCACCACATCCCGCGGCTCATGGTGCTGGGCTCCTACGCCCTCCAGCGCGGGTGGGCGCCGACGCAGGTGACCGACTGGTTCCACCGGGCGTTCGTCGACGGCTACGACTGGGTGATGGTGCCCAACGTCGTCGGGATGTCGCAGCACGCCGACGGCGGGGTGATGGCCACCAAGCCCTACACGTCGGGCGGGGCCTACATCAACACGATGAGCGACCACTGCGGGTCGTGCCGCTTCAACCCCACGGTGCGCGTCGGGGACGACGCCTGCCCGTTCACCGCGGGCTACTGGTGGTTCCTCGACCGGCACCGTGACACCTTCGCTGACAACCACCGGATGGCCCGGGCCGTCAACGGGCTCGACCGGCTCAAGGACCTCGACGGACTGATCGAGCAGGAGGACGCGCGCGGCAACCGGGCGCCCTGAGCGGGGTCACTCGATGAAACGTGACCGCCACCCCTCGACACCGTTACTCAGGCAACGTACTTTTTACTCATGTCGGTAACTCAGCGCTCGGTCGCCTCCACGGCACGGCGCGCGCAGATCATCGAGGCCACCATCGCGGTCGTCGCCGACGAGGGCTTCGCCCGGGCCTCCTTCGGCCGGATCGCCGAGCGGGCCGGCCTGTCCAGCACCCGGCTCATCTCCTACCACTTCGCCGGGAAGGACGAGCTGGTGGGAGCCGTCGTCGCGCACGTCATCGGCGCCATCGGCACCTACGTCGGGGAGCGGGTGCGGCGGGAGACCACCCCGTCGGGCCGGCTGCGCGCCTACATCACGAGCACCGTCGAGTTCGCCGACGAGCACCGGGCCGAGATGCGCGCGCTCCTGCAGGTCGTGCTGTCCGGTGCCTGGGACGGGACGCCGAGCGGCCCGCCCGTGACAGGCCACCTCGAGGAGATGCTCCTCGCCGGTCAGCGCGCGGGGGAGATGAGGCCCTTCGACGTCCGGGTCATGGCCGCGACGGTCCAGCGGGCGGTCGAGGGCGTCCCCTTCCAGCTCCAGTCCGAGCCGGACCTCGACTGCGCGGCGTACGCCGTCGAGCTGGTCGACCTCTTCGACCGCGCCACCGCGGTCCGCACCGGGGACGAGCCGTGACGCTCGTCCGGCCGGCGCTGGGGATCGTCGGGTCCACCGCGCTCTACTACCTGATGCGCCACCTCGGGGTGAGCGTGTACGCCGCGCTGGTCGTCGGCGCGGTCCTGTCGCTGGCGCCCGCCCTCCTGGCCCTCGCCCGGGGCCATCGCCCGGGTGGGCTCGAGGCGTTCTTCACCGTCCTGCTGTTCGCCGGCTTCGCGATCGCGCTGGTGCCGGGCGACCCGAGGTTCCTGCTCGCCAAGGACGCCGTCATCACCACCGGCGTCGGTCTGTGGTTCCTCGCCAGCCTGAGGTGGGCCGACCGCCCTCTCGCCTATCAGTTCGCCCGGCCGATGGCGGAGGGGCGGTTCGGCTGGCCGCGGGAGTGGGAGCGGCTGTGGGCGCGCGAGCCGTGGTTCCGGAGCATGTGGCGGACCGCGAGCATCATGTGGGCGGCCGCGACGCTGCTCGACGCTGTAGGCCGGGTGCTGATGGCCTACACGCTGCCCGCCGACCTCGTGCCGGGGCTCAACCTCGCGATGTTCGGGGTGACGCTGGTGGTCGTCAACGTGCTGACGACCGTCGTCTACGTGCGTGCCGGGGTGTTCAGGCCCGGTCGGTCCCGCGCGGGGGACCTACCGGGCTGAGGCCGGCGGGGGAGGCTCAGACGGTGCCGTCGGCGTCGGCCGGGGTCGCCTCGTGGCCCTCCCGGCCGCGGGTGCGCCGCAGCTCCTTCATCTCGGCCTCGAAGACGTGGCGCTGCCCGTCCATGAGCTCGTCGATGGCGCGCTGCTGGATGCCCTTGGCCTCGGCGTAGAAGCCGTCGTCGAACGCCTCGACCATCTGGAAGGACCACAGGCCGGGCAGCGGGTTGCGGCCCAGCACGCCACGGTCGAGGGCGTCGGCGATGTCGTCGTGGCCGGCGTCGCGCACCATCGCGGTGGCCTCCTCCATCGTCGACTCCGCGCTGCCCATCAGGCGGTGGAAGGCGTAGAGGTGGCCGCGGGCGTCCTCGACGTGGTCGAGGGCGGCGGAGAGCTTGCCGAGAGCCTCGACCGTGGCGTCGGTGACACCGTCGGGGCGGCGGTGCTCGGGAGCGGGTACGTCGTGGGTCACCGATCGAGCATCACAGGCCGCCGCAGGTCCCACCACCCCCCGCAGGGGTCCCTCAGGTGCGTGAGGCGAGCGACTCGCCCCACGCCCGCGCCCGGCCCAGCTCGCCCACGGACAGCGGACCGGGGGTGTCGTCGACGTAGAAGCTCTCCGTGGCCACCAGCCGGCCGAGGTGGTGGTGGCGCACCTGCTTGCCCGCCGCCTTGGCGGCCGAGCCGGGCAGGTGCTGCATCGTGCCGGCGACGCGGGTGTCGAAGGTCGCGACGTCGACCGGTTCGCCGGCCTCCACCTCCTCCAGCCACTCCCGGATCCCGTGCGCGACGTCCCCGACCGTGGCGCCCTTCGCCACCGCACTGCGGCGGGTGCTGGTCCGGCTCATCGAGAACGCGTGCGTCGGCCCGCCGAGGACCAGCAGGTCGAGGCCGGCGGGCAGGCGCGCCGGGGCGTCCGCCACCTCGACCACGGTCACGTCGTCCCCGAGCCGGGCCGCCACCGCCTCGGCCACGGCCCGGGTGTTGCCCCACATCGACTCGTAGACCATCAGGGTGCTCATGTCTTCTCCTCCAGGGTGTGCCACCAGGCGGTGACCAGCCAGCCGCTCGCGACCAGCAGCAGCAGGCTCGGAACGGCGTCGGGTCCGAGGTGCACGGGCCCGTCGGTGGCCAGGGCATAGGCCGGGCCGGCCCAGAGCGCGACGAACAACGTCACGATCTTGATGAGCGCCACCAGCGCCAGCGGCGGCCCGAGCCGGTGCCGTCGCAGCAGGAGCACCCCGATCCCGGCGATGGCCGGCAGCACGACGACGAGGTCGAGCACGAACACGGGGTACGGCGTCCCGCCGACGCCCTCGGGGTCGGGCGGACTCCCGCCGAGGGCGAAGGGCACCAGGGTGGACAGCCACAGCCCGGCGAACAGGACCGCGACCACCACCAGCATCCAGCCGGTCCCACGACGCAGGCGCGCGGTCGGCACCGCCGGCCAACGCATCCCCGCCAGCCGCCACAGCCCAGCGAGCAGGGCGGCACCGGCGACCGACTCGAGGACCACGTAGACCAGGAAGACACGGTTCATCGGCACGCCGGTCAGGTAGATCGCATAGCTGTAGACGACGTACGCCAGCAGCCCGATCCAGGCCAGCAGGCGCGTCGGCGTCAGTCGTGCCGGCAGGGCCAGCACGACCAGCAGCGCGGCCACCACGAGGCTCACCAGGTCCTGACCGCGGGCGGCCAGGACGGTGGCCGCCGGCAGCGAGCGGTAGGGGTCCGCGGTCAGCAACCCGTACGCCGAGGCGACCACGACCCCGAGGGCGACGACGCGGCTCGCCGCGAGCATGGCTTGCGCCCGGGTGGGAGCAGGTCTGCCGGGCTCCGTCCGGTGGACCGCGCGGGCCCGGCGGGTGAGCTGTGTCGAGCTCATCAGGTGCTCCTCCGTGGTGCTCTCGCGTCCATCCTTCGGGGCCGGACCGCCGAGTGTCAGGGCCCTCCGTCCCACACCCGCTGCCGTTGGTCCCGGGGTGCGGACGGCGGCGTACGGTCGGGGGATGGACGTCCGCACCCTGCTCACCGACGGCTTCGAGCGCATCACCGAGCTGTACGCCGACCTTGCCGACGGGCTCGACGATCACGCGCTGCACCACCGCCCCGGCGGGACCGGCAACCCGGTCGGGTGGCTGCTGTGGCACCTGGCGCGGGTGCAGGACCACCACGTCGCCGGGCTCTCCGGCGAGCCGCAGGTGTGGGAGCGGTGGCAGGAGCGCCTCGGCCTGCCGAACGGCACCGACGACGTCGGCTACGGGCACACCAGCGCCGAGGTCGACGCGGTACGGATCGAGGACCCGGCGCTGCTCGCCGGCTACCACCGCGAGGTCGCACGGGCGACCACCGACTACCTCGCGCGGGTCGACGAGGACGAGCTCGACCGGGTCGTCGACCGGCACTGGGACCCGCCCGTCACCGCCGGCGTGCGGCTGGTGAGCATCCAGGGCGACTGCCTCCAGCACCTCGGCCAGGCGGCGTACGTCAAGGGGCTGCTCTGAGGCAGCTCAGCCCAGGGCGCTGACGTCGGGAGGTACGTCGACCGAGTGCTCGCGCAGGATCTCGATCTCCACGACCTCGAGGGCGCGCTCCGAGGTGGACGCGAGCACGACGGGCGCGGGCACGCCGGCGGCGTACGCCTGGAGCCAGCGTGCGGCCACGACGCACCAGCGGTCGCCGGGGACGAGGCCGGGGAAGCCCCACTCCGGGCGCGGCGTCGATAGGTCGTTGCCGACGGCCTTCTGGTGGGCGAGGAACTCGTCGGTCATCACCGCGCACACCGCGTGCAGTCCCGCGTCGTGCGGACCCACGACGCACGAGCCGTCCCGGTGGTAGCCGGTCATCGGGTCGGTGCCGCAGGGCTCGAGCTCGCCGCCCAGCACGTTGCGCTCGGCCGCGGGGAGGTCGTGGTCCGGGAGTTCGCTCATGCGCCCACCAGCCGGCGCAGGGCCGTGCGGGCCAGCGGGGCGTAGGCCCGCACCAGCAGTCGCGGGGCGTGGACGTCCGCCCAGGCCGTGGCGCCCTCAGTCGGGTCCGGCCCGTCGGCGTCGACACCGTGGTCGAGCACCACCGCGAAGGGGCGGATGCCGACCCGCCACGTCCACCGGTGCCTGCCCGGGTCGACGGAGAGGATGGTGAAGGGGACACGGACCGGGAACGGGCCGTGCACGACCCCGCGGTCGCCGGCGGCGATGACCTTGCTCGCGCCGCGCACGCTGTGGATCTGCGGCGCCCACTCGGGCCACGCCGCGGGGCGGGTGTACTGCTCCCAGGTGTCGTCGACCGGGCGCGGTCCGCTGGCCTCGATGCGCACGGGTGCCTCCTGGGGGTCGGACGGGGTGACCCCCAGCCAACCACCCGACCGGGCAGCCGGGCCCATCCGGTGAGGCAGGTCGCATCCGCGGCACCCGTGAGGGGGGTCCGTCGCGGCGTCCGCGTGGCTAGCGTCGACGCCAGGACGACTCCCGTGCCCGACCCCCGGTGTGCAGGCCCGTCCGACCCCCGAGGAGACATATGGCCGCCGAGCCGCGACGCCCCCACCAGCCGGCCCGCCCGGTGCTGGTGGGCGACCTGCCCGACGACCACCGGCGCGCGCTGGAGTCCCTGGCCGGCCGCGCCGACGACGCCGCGGCCGACGTACGGGCCGCGATCGCGCTGGCGACCGAGGCGGGTGCGTCGCTGCCGCAGCCGGGGGCGGGGTCGACGCCCCTCCTGTGGTCGGCGCTGGCCACGCTCGGGGCCACCGACCTGACCGTCGCCCGGGTGCTGGAGCCACACCTCGACGCCCTCGCGATCCTCGACCAGGCCGGGGTCGACGCCGAGCCCGGCGCTTGGGGCGTGTACGCCGCCGAGGGGCCGGGCCACCCCCTGCAGGGCCGGTCGGACGGGTCCTCGTGGACGCTCTCCGGACGCAAGCACTGGTGCTCCTTGGCCGGGTCCCTCGACCGTGCGCTGATCAGCGCGTGGGTCGGCGAGGAGCGCCGCCTCTTCGAGGTCGACCTGCACCACCCGGGGGTCACCCCCGTCGCCGGCACCTGGGTGGCCCGGGGGCTGCCCGACGTCGACTCCGGCCCGGTCGACCTCGACGCCGTGCCGGCGCAAGCGGTGGGGGAGGCCGGCTGGTACCTCGAGCGACCCGGCTTCGCCTGGGGCGGCCTCGGTGTCGCCGCGGTCTGGTACGGCGGGGCGGTCGGCGTCGCGCGCCGGATGCTGGTCGCCGCGACCGGCGGTCGTGAGCCGGACCAGGTCGCCCTGATGCACCTCGGCGCCGTCGACGGCGTGCTGCACGCCGCGCGCTGCGCGCTGGCCGACGCGGCCGCGGCCATCGACGCCGGCCGGCTGCTCGGCCTGGACGGGGCACGGTCCGCGCTCCGGGTCCGCCAGGTGGTGGGCGCGGCAGTGGAGGAGGTGCTCATGCGCGCGGCGCACGGGCTCGGTCCCGGGCCGCTTGCCACGGACGAGGACCACGCGCGCCGGGTCGTCGACCTCGAGCTCTACGTGCGCCAGTGGCACGCCGAGCGCGACCTGGCCGCCCTCGGGGCGTTGCTGCTCGACGCCCCGGAGCCCGCGTGGTGACCGTCTTCACCCACGACGGGGCCGGCACGCCCGCCGCCGCGTGGTCCCGCGCGCTGGCCGAGCACCCCCTGCCGCAGCTCCAGCTGGGCGGCACCGACGACCGGGGCACGCTCGACCGGCTCGTCGTGGTCGGGGCCCACCCCGACGACGAGACACTCGGGGCCGGCGGCCTCGTGCACCTGGCCGCCCGGGCGGGCTGGGAGGTCCTGGTCGTCTCGGCGACCGCCGGTGAGGGCTCCCACCCCTCCTCCCCGACCCACGAGCCCGCCGTGCTGGCCGACGTGCGCCGCGGCGAGCTCGACCGGGCCGTCTCGTTCCTGGCCCGCGAGGCGCGGGTGAGGTGCCTCGGCCTTCCCGACGGGTCGCTGGCCGGGCACGAGGACGCGTTGGTCGCCGAGGTCGTCGCGGCCATCGGGGTCGCCGGGGACCGGACGCTCCTGGCCGCGCCCTGGCGCCACGACGGCCACCCGGACCACGAGGCGGTGGGCCGGGCAGCGGCCGTGGCGGCGCGGCGCACGGACGCGCGGTTGGTGGAGTACCCCGTCTGGATGTGGCACTGGGGGACCGACGAGACCCTGCCCTGGGCCGACGCCCAGGTGCTGCGGCTCGACGACACCGCCCGCGCCGCCAAGCGCGCCGCGGTCGCCGCGCACGCCTCGCAGGTCGCGCCGCTCTCGGCGGAGCCCGGCGACGAGGTCCTGCTCGGTCCAGCGATGCTCGCGCACTTCGACCGGGACGTCGAGGTGCTGATCCAGGCGGGCGAGCCGGCCCCGGACGACGCGCTCGACCGGGTGCACCGCGACCGGGACGACCCGTGGGACGTGGACGGCTGGTACGAGCGACGCAAGCGCGCGATCACCCTGGCCAGCCTGCCCCGCCAGCGGTACGGACGGGTGCTCGAGGTGGGCTGCTCGGTGGGGGCGCTGGCCGTCGACCTGGCCGACCGCTGCGACGACCTCGTGGCCGTCGACTCCAGTGAGGCCGCGGTCGGGGCGGCGCGCGCGCGGCTCGCGGGAGCCGACCACGTCGACGTACGCCGTGCCGACCTGCCGGCCCAGTGGCCGGAGGGGCGCTTCGACCTGGTGTCGGTGTCCGAGGTCGGCTACTTCCTGAGCCCCCGTGCGCTCGGTGAGCTGGTCTCGCGGGCGCTCGGGGCGCTGGAGGAGGACGGCCACCTGCTGCTGTGCCACTGGCGTCACGACCTCGTCGGCTGGCCGCTGACCGGACCGATGGTCCACGACGTCGTCCTCGCGACCGGGGTGCGGGTGCTGGCCGAGCACCACGACCCGGACTTCGTCCTCCACGTGCTCGGGGCCCGGCCGTGACCGCCTCCGCCACCCCCGCGGTGCCCACGACGATGCCCACGGTGCTGGCCGTCGTCGTCCCCGCCCGCGACGAGGAGCGGCTGCTGCCCGCGTGCCTCGACTCGCTGGACCGGGCCGTCGAGGAGCTGGCGCGCGCGCACCCCGGCATCGGGTGCCGGGTGTTCGTGGTGCTCGACTCCTGCGTGGACGGCACGTCCGAGGTCGTCGCGGGGCGCCCCGGCGTGACCGCGGTGACGGTGTCCTCCGGCCAGGTGGGGGCCGCCCGGGCGGCCGGGGTGGACGCGGCCGCCGCGTGGGCGGACGCTGCTGACCGGGATGGGGGCCGGGACCGGGTCTGGGTCGCCAGCACCGACGCCGACACCGTCGTGCCTCCGCACTGGCTGACCGCCCAGGTAGCGCTTGCCGCCGACGGCCATGCCCTGGTGGTCGGCACCGTGCTGCCGGACCCCCGCGACCTCACCGAGCGCGAGCACGCGCTGTGGCGCGAGCGGCACGAGCTCGAGGACGGCCACGAGCACGTCCACGGCGCCAACCTCGGCTTCTCCCTCGCCGCCTACCGCGCGGTGGGCGGCTTCCCCCACCTGCCCGTGCACGAGGACGTGGAGCTGGTCCGCGCGCTGCGCGACTCGGGCATCCGGTGGGTCGCCGCCGGGGGACTGGCGGCGGTGACGTCGGGGCGCCGGACGGCCCGCGCGCCGCACGGATTCGCGGCGTACCTCGACCACCTCGGGGTGTGACCCTGCGTCCACCGCCGGTGACAGGCTGGTCGGCATGAGCATCCGCACCGGTACGAGCGTCAGATGGCAGTGGGGCAACGGCTGGGCCGAGGGCACCGTCGCCGAGGTCCACCACGACAAGGTCACCCGCACGAGCAAGGGCCAGGAGATCACCCGCAACGGGAGCGACGACGACCCGGCGTACGTGATCGAGCAGGAGGACGGCACCACCGTGCTCAAGCTGGGCAGCGAGGTGGAGCGCGCCTGACGGGCCCGATACCCTCGTCCCCGATGGCTGACGAGTACTGCGACCTGTGTGACCTGCCCAAGGCGAACTGCGTCCACGGGATGCCCCCCGCACCCCCGCCCGAGGCGAGACCGCCCGCGCCGCGCGCGAGCGTGCGGAAGGCGAGCACGCCGCGCGCCGCCAAGGAGAGCGCGCCCGCCGCCCCGGTACGCCGCGCCCCGCGCCGGTGGACCCAGCCCGAGGCGATCGCGCCGGTCATCCTGGCCGTGCTCGACGAGGCCGCCGGCCCGCTCCCCGCCGACGACGTGCTCGAGGCCGTGGGCGAGCGCCTCGACGAGCACCTCCTGGAGGGCGACCGGCAGCTCACGCCCGAGGGCGAGCTGCGCTGGAGGTACGCCGCCCGGCGGGCCCGCCAGCAGCTGGTCAAGGAGGGCCTGATGACCACTCCGAGCCCCGGGATCTGGGAGCTCACGGCCGCCGGCCGCGGTCACTGACCACCCCGCCGTACCCCACTCGCGAGGCAAGGGGAAGCGGACACACGGAGCGATTTTCAACTTGTCTGCCCCAGTATTGGTGAAACGCCTACACGGGCCTCCGTCACTGCCTATCTTCGTCCTCGCCCCCTGTTGAGGGGCCGGTCGCCACGGTGGCGACTGACACCTCGAAGTAGGGGGCACGATGAGCAACAAGCGCCCGTCCGACGAAGGACGAGCCTCGACGCTCGCCATTTCCGGCTGGCCACTGAGTCGCAAGGTGGCGCTCGCCCTGGCGATCCCGTTGCTTCTCGCCGCGACCCTCGGTGGTCTGCGGGTGAAGTCGGACCTCGACGAGTCGTCGAACGCGTCCGCCAGTGCCGAGCAGGTGACGGTGCTGCGTCCGGCCGTGGACTACCTGACGTCCGCCGAGCGCGCCATGGTCGCGGCCCAGTCGTCGACCGGTGCGAGCCAGACCGAGCTCGACGAGGCCGTCGAGGACATCAAGGCGGCGGCCGAGCAGCTCACCCAGACGGCCGACACCGCGGGGCTGACGTACGACCAGCGTCTCCAGGTCGCCACCCTGCTGGACCTGAGCCGCTCGATCCGTGACGACAACACCGCCACGCTGAGCCCCGACACCTGGATCGCGCAGCTGCGCCAGCTCCAGTCCGGTGTGACCAAGCTGATCACCACGATCACCAGCGCCCAGAACACCCCCGAGCCCCGCCTCGAGCTCCTCGCCCAGTCGCTCGGCGGTCGCTTCTCCCTCGCCATGCAGCAGGCCCTCGGTTCTGACGCGGACCGCAGCCGCAGCGTCTCCCAGGCCCTCTACTCCGAGCTCGGCGCCGAGAGCGCGGCCATCGACCGACTGGCCGGTGCCCTCGACGACGCCGAGAGCGCGGTGCGGACCCTGCGCACCAACAACGGCGAGCGCACCCGCGCCGTCCGCACGGGCACCAGCACCGAGCTGGGTGGCGCCGACGCGTACGACGAGTACGACAACCTGTCCGAGACCCTGCTCCTCGAGGTCGACCAGGGCCTCGCCACCACCGCGACGAACGCCCGTGAGCGCGCCCTCTTCGACGCCGCCCTCACCCTCGGCGCCCTGCTCGCGGCCATAGCTCTCGCGCTCGTCATCTCCCGGTCGCTGCTCGGCCCGATCCGCAAGGTCCGTGAGGGCGCCCTCCAGGTCGCCAACGAGGACCTGCCCGACGCCGTCGCCCGGATCCGCTCCGGTGGCGAGCCGGCCGAGTTCGTGCCGATCGACGTCCACACGCACGAGGAGATCGGTCAGCTGGCCCGCGCCGTGGACGACCTCCACCGCCAGGCCGTGACGCTCGCCTCCGGTGAGGCCCAGCTGCGTAGCCAGGTCGGCGAGATGTTCGTGACGCTGTCGCGTCGCAACACGACCCTCATCAACCAGCAGCTGAACCTCATCGAAGCGCTGGAGAAGGACGAGGAGGACCCCAAGCGACTGGAGAGCCTCTTCCGTCTCGACCACCTCGCGTCCCGCATGCGTCGTACGTCGGACTCGCTGCTGATCCTCGCCGACGCCCCCGCCCGGTCCGCCGGCTGGGAGAGCCTGTCGGTCACGGAGGCCACCCAGGCCGCGACCGCCGGTGTGCAGGACTACCAGCGCGTGCGGATCGACTCGACCCTCGACAGCCGGATCGGCGAGGCCGCGGCCGGTGACCTGATCCACCTGCTCACCGAGCTCGTCGACAACGCCCTCTCCTACTCCTCGCCGTCGACCTTCGTCACGCTGTCCACGGCCCCCGCGCCGGGCGGCCTGACGATCGGCGTCAGCGACTCCGGCCTCGGCATCCCCGAGGAGTCGCTGCGCCAGATCAACGAGACCCTGGAGTCGGGCGCCGACGTCACCCCGGACACCGCCCGCCGCATGGGCCTGTTCGTGGTCAGCCGGCTCGCGAAGCGCCACGGCATCGACGTCGCCCTCGCCACCAACGCGGCGTCCGGCATCACCGCCACCGTGTTCGTGCCGGAGTCGGCACTGCGCGACGGCGCACCGCCCATGCCGGAGGCCCCCGCCGAGATCGAGCCCGCGCTCGAGGAGAGCGCCGAGCCCGAGCAGGCGCCCTTCGTGCCCGAGATCGTGGCCGACGAGTCGTCCGAGCCCGACGTCGACACCGCCGAGGGTGAGACCGACGAGCCGGCCGCATCGGCCACCGTCATCGGCCTGCCCACCCGCCAGCCCGGATCCTCGATGGCTGACCGCGAGTCCGCGACCGGCCTCCCGACCCGGGCCCCGGGCGCGACGGTCCCGGCGACCGAGGCCGGCACCGGCCTGCCGTCCCGCCAGCCGGGCGGCACCCTGGCCCAGCGTGGCCTGGCGACCGGCGCCGACGTCACCTCGAACACCCCCTCGGCACTCAACACCGCCGCACCGAAGGCCAAGCGTGGCGCCATGCCGCTGCGCTCGCGCCGCGCCGCTCTGACCGAGGCGCCGTCCGGCACCGACGAGACGACCGCTGCCGAGGAGCCCGCCGCCATCGCGTCGGTGACCTCGCTGCACGAGGGCGTCCCGGCCGAGGACACGACGACCGAGCAGCCCGCGACCGACGAGCTGGCCATCGGCGAGGTGGCGACCGACGAGGTGGCGACCGACTCTGCCGCGGTCGACTCCCCGGCCGACGAGACCGACGCCGAGGCTGTCGCCGAGGACACGGACGAGGACACGGTCGCCGAGGCCCCGTCGTACGACGAGGACGCCACCGACGTCGAGACCGCTCAGGTCGAGACCGCCGAGGAGCCCGCCGAGGAGGAGCCGGTCGCCGAGACGGCCCCGCAGCCCGAGCTCCCGTCCCCGGCCGCCATGGCGCCCGTGTCGACCCTGCTCACGGGTCCGCTCTTCGACCCGCTGACCGACCCGCTCCCGGAGGAGCAGGCCGACCAGGACCAGTCCGAGCCGGAGCCCGAGGCGCCTGCCGCGCCCGCCGCTCTCGGTGGCGGCCTGGCCGGTGGCCTGCCGACCCGCCAGCGTGGAGGCACGCTGTCGGACCAGCAGGCAGCGACCAGTCCCTTCCGCGATGCTGCCCCGGCTGCCCCGGCTGCCCCGGCTGCCCCGGCTGCCCCGGCTGCCCCGGCTGCCCCGGCTGCCCTGGGTGGCGGCCTGCCCACGCGTCAGCGCGGCGGCACCCTGAACGACCAGGAAGCCGCGACCCGTCCCTTCCGTGACTCCGAGCCCACCGCCCCGGCGGCGTCCGCGCCCGCCGAGTCCCCGGTCGAGGAGAAGGTGAAGGTCGTCGAGGAGCCCGCAGCCCAGGCCCCCGAGGTCGAGGCCCCCGAGGCCCCCGAGGTCGAGGTGCCCGAGACCCCGGCCGCCCTGGTCGACGGTGCCGGCAGCGGTCTCGGCTCCGGCCTCACCGGCCTGCCGACCCGCCGGCGTGGAGGCACGCTGTCGGACCAGCAGGCAGCGACCAGCCCGTTCCGCGAGTCGACCATCGAGGCGCCCGCCGCCCCGTCGAGCCCGGCCGCGCTGGCCGGCGCCGGCGCTCCGGCAGCTCCTGCCGGTCCCACCGGTGGACTGTCCGGCGGCCTCGACTCGCTGCCCACCCGGCAGCGCGGCGGCACCCTCGCCGACCAGGACGACGCCAACCGTGCCTTCCGTGACGGTGGCCTCGGCAACCGGACCGCGGAGGTCACCTCCCTGACCGAGCGTCGCGAGCAGGCTCCGGCCCCCGTCGAGGCGCCCGTCGCCCGCACGGAGCCCCAGCCGGCCCGCCCGCAGGTGGGACGCGCGTCGTCCCTGACCCGCTTCCGCCCGGCGTCGGCCACCCGCCGCGCCAGCTACGAGGCCTCGGGTGGCGGTCCGCAGCAGCCGCTGCGCACCCCCGCCGCCGACCGCACCGCGGGCTCCCGCTCGGCCCTGGACGGCGACGTCCAGGTCGAGCAGGACACCGAGGACAAGGGCTCGATCTTCGGGACGCTGCGCTCCAGCTGGCTCAGCTCCGAGGGAGGCTCCGGCTGGCAGTCCACCGAGGTCGAGGCCGGCTGGCAGCGCGCCGAGCAGGTCGCCGAGTCCGCCAAGGACGCCCCCGCCGCCGGCGCAGGGCTCCCGATCCGTCGCCCCGGCACGCTCCTCGTGCCGGGTGGCATCACCAAGCCGACGACCGTCGCGCCGCGTGATCCCGAGGCCATCCGCTCCCGCTACGCCGCCTACGCGGCCGGCGTGAGCCGCGGCCGCCAGACGTCTCACCACTCCACCGCCGACCGCACCAACTAGCAGGAACGGAAGTAGTCCCCATGACCGAATACGACTCTGCTGCCTACGCGCAGCCCGACGAGCGCAACCTCGACTGGCTCGTGTCGCGCTTTGTCGAGGAAGTCACCGACGCGGCCCACGCCATCCTCGTGTCCGCCGACGGGCTCCTCATGGCCATGAGCGAGAGCATCCCGGACGAGCGCGCCGAGCAGGTGGCCGCTGTGTCCTCCGGGCTCGCCAGCCTCGCCGTCGGTGCCGCCCGCCTCTTCGACGGCGGAGCTGTGCTCCAGACCGTCGTCGAGATGGAGCACGGCTACCTGATGCTCATGAGCGTCGGTGACGGCTCCAACCTCACCGTCCTCACCGAGGAAGCCGCCGACATCGGCCAGGTCGGCTACGAGATGGCCCTGCTGGTCGAGCGCGTCGGCCGGATGGTGCAGGCCGAGGCCCGCGTCACCACTGGATGACGTGACCTGCCGTGGCACCCCCTGACCTCAACGGCACGGATGACGAGGCGACACCCAAGCCTCGCTTCATCCGGCCGTACACCATCACGTCAGGTCGCACCGAGGCTTCGGTCGACCTGCCGATGGAAGCCACGCTCCGCACGCAGGAGGACGGCACCGGCGCCCTCAGCGCAGCCGCGCTGAAGGTCCTGGAGGTCTGCGACACCCGTTCAGTCGCCGAGGTAGCCGCTCTGGTCCACATGCCGATAGGCGTGGTCCGGGTGCTGCTGAGCGACCTGGTCGAGCACGGACACATCCGTGTGCAGGCCACCATCACCAACGACTCGTCTCGTGACGAGCGAATTGAGCTCATCGAAAGGACCCTCCGTGGACTTCGCACCTACTAGCGCCTCGCGCAAGGCGGCGTCGACGAAGATCGTGATCGCCGGTGGTTTCGGCGTGGGCAAGACGACGCTGGTGGGCTCGGTCTCCGAGATCCAGCCGCTGCGTACCGAGGCCCTCGTCACCAACGAGTCGGAGGGTGTCGACGATCTCGCCGCGGTACCCGCCAAGTCGACGACCACCGTGGCCATGGACTTCGGACGCCTCACCCTCGCCGAGGACCTCGTCCTCTACCTCTTCGGAACGCCCGGCCAGCGCCGCTTCTGGTTCATGTGGGACGACCTGTGCCTGGGCGCGATCGGGGCCATCGTCCTGGTCGACACCGCCCGCCTGGACGAGTCGTTCTCGCCGCTGGACTACTTCGAGCACAAGGGGCTGCCGTTCATCGTGGCGGTCAACCAGTTCGAGGGCGTCCAGCAGTACTCGCTCGACGAGATCGCCAATGCCTTGGCACTGCCCCCCGAGGTGCCGATCATTGCGATCGACGCGCGTGATCGTGAGTCGGCCAAGACTGCCCTCCTGCGCATCACCGAGTACTCGCTGCAGAAGCTGACCGCGCAGCTGTCCGTGGGAGTCCACTGACATGTCCATCACGTCTCGCGTCCGGCGGCTGTCCGGCTCCTCGCGTCGTACGGCGCCTGGCATCGCCCTCCTCGCGGTGGTCCTCACCGCCGCGGGGTGTGGCGGCACCAGCTCGGCCGCCAGCACCGACCCGGACCCGCAGGTCATCCGGGCGGGCTACCTGACTGTCTGCACGTCGCTGCCCTACGAGCCGTTCGAGTTCGAGCGGAACGGCGAGACGGTGGGCTTCGAGATCGACCTGGCCAAGGCCGTCGCGAAGGAGCTCGGCGTGAAGCCGGACTTCAAGAACGACGACTTCGACGCCGTGCAGTCGGGCCAGCTGCTCAACGAGAACGCCTGCGACATCGCGGCGGCCGGTCTGACCATTACCGGCGACCGGGCCCGCGTGCTCGACTTCTCGAGCCCGTTCTTCAACGCCGCCCAGGCGCTCGTCGTCACCGGCGCGAGCGGCATCCGCAACCTGGACGACCTGCGCGGCGGCCGGATCGCCGTACAGGCCGGCACGACCGGTGAGCTCTACGTCACCGACAATGCCCCGCGCAACGCCCAGGTCGTCCCCTTCGACGACATCGGCGAGATGTCCAGCGCCCTCAACGGCGGCACCGTCGACGCCGGCGTGTACGACAACACCGTCGCAGGCTCGGCGATCAAGGAGTACCCCTCCTTCCAGATCGCCGCCGAGTTCGACACCGGTGAGCAGTACGGCATGGCGGTCAAGAAGGACGGAAACGTCGACCTCCTGCGGGTCGTCAACGCCGTCATCGCCGACCTCAAGGAGAGCGGCGGCTACGACAAGATGTACACCGAGTGGTTCGGCACCAAGAAGCAGTCCTGAGACTGCTCGGCCGGTCGCGCTGTACGGCGAGGAGCTCCCGCCCCGCGGGTTGATCTCCTCGCCGTGCAGCCGCGTTCGGTGCACGCATGACCCGGGTGCATCACCCGGGATCTCGCTGGCACCTGTGACGATGTGGCCATGACGGCCATCTTCACCAAGTCCCGGGAGCCGGCCCGCCCGGGGTCCATCCCCGACCGCCTGCAGATGTTCACGCGGGAGGTGCGGTTCTACACCGAGATCGCTCCCGCGGTCGGCGTGAGGGTTCCGGCGGTGTTCCGGGCCGAGGCCCGGGACGGTGGGACCGTCCTGGAGCTGGATGACCTGTCGCCCTCCTGGACCGGGAGGACGTCGGGTCAGGTCCGGGGATCTGCGACGTCGCGTGGTTCCTCATGATTCGGTCGAGCCGCCCGACTGGGATCGCGTGCTGGACGCCTACGCCACGACTCCGACCTCAGCGACTCTCTTCCTGCGATCACTGTCCAGGCGCTCCTTTCCCTCGACGATGAGGACGAGGGGTCCGTGGACGTGCTCGAGTGGATCGCGTGCCTCGAGGAGCCATCCCTCCGCGCGTAGGTGGTTGCCCGCGGCTCTGCGCGGTGGTCGATCACGCTGGTGCGCTTCCTATCTGCGTCTGTGGAACCTCAGGTCGCCGTTGGGGAGTCGGTCGTGGAGGTATCTGTCGTCGTGCGCGCGGTGGTGGTGGTGGGAGCAGAGGAGGAGGCCGTCGGCGAGGTCGGTCTTGCCGCCCTTGCTCCAGGGGATGAGGTGGTGTGCTTCGCACCAGGCGGCGGGGATGTCGCATCCCTCGGCACGGCAGTGCTTGTCGCGAAGGTCCATCGCCCGCCGCGGGCCGTTCTCGTAGAGCCGCTTCGACCTTCCGAGGTCGAGGACCTCGGACTTGCCACCCAGGACGGCCGGGATGAGGCCGGCGTTGCAGACCAGGCGCCGGGCTTCGGAGGCGCTGATGCGGTGGCCGGTGTCGGTGGTCGCGACCCCGAGCCCACTGACGAGGGYGTCGAAGTCCATGGTGATSACSACCSMGGTSGCRGTCCCWCCGTGGCGGGGGAGCTTCGTCGGGTCGAGGTGCTCCAGCAGCGCACAGAACGCATGACCGAGACGGGTCGCGTACGGCACGGCGCTCTGCTCSCCCCCGCTGGCGTCGGAACCGTCGTCCTTGCGGGGGTTGGTCCACGCATGCAGGTACGTCAGCAACCGGCCGGCCGTGGCGTCRGGSACCCGGATCCGGATCGTCGTGGTCCCGTCACCGTGCGAACGCGTCGTCAGCGACGTCGTCTTGCGGGCCTTGTGTTCTTCGTCCTCGAGGCGCTTGCGCTCCTGCTCGTCGCCGACCTCGGGGCCACGACGTCGAGGATCCGACCGCCCAGCACCCGCAGCTCGTTCGGGGTGAACGTGGCGGCGTGCTCGACCAGCACCCGCTCCGCATCTCTCACGACGTCCGCCGGGGTGTCGTCGGGGAGGTCATCAAGGGCCCGGGCGATGACGTCGGCCTGCGCGGTCGACACCTCACCGGACCCATGGCCCTCGGCCAGGACAGCCCATCGCTGCTCCAGGGACCGGGCGAGGGCCAGGTCCCGACGTGCCCGGCCACGATCGGCCCTCACGGCCCGCTGGAACCACGCCGCCACGTCGCGGTCACCCGCCTCTTCGGCCACGTCGTCGGCGACCGCCATCAACCGCAGCCGGATCGACGCCACCCGCGACTCCAGCCGCGCCAGCTCCACCAGCGCAGCGGCCTTCTCGGTCGGCGCGAGGTAGAGGAGCTCGACCTGGCCGACCTTGTCCAGCGCGGCCGAGATCGCCTCGCCACACTCCTGGACCAGGTGTCCGCTCGTCATCCCATCCCCCACTGATCACCCGCCACGCGGTCCCACGAGCGGGAGCGGCGGCGTAGACCTAGTTTAATCGAACAGGTGTGCGATTCACATACCCAGAATGTGGCTGTGCAGGGAGGCGTGCTCGAGGCGCGCGGCAACGCCCGGTCGGCGACTCACTCCTCCACCTCGTCCACGAGCCACTCCCCCTCCACCAGGCGCAGCCGCACCCGGCGCGTCGAGGGTCGGTCGTCGGGAAGGGGGATCACGGTCCCCCCGTCGACCGCCTCCGCACCACGCACCCGGTCGGTGACGCGCACGTCGACGACTCCCGTCGAGACCTCCACCACCGACAGGGCGAGCACCTGGGTCTCCAGGCCGCGCACCGACAGCCCGCGGTCGACGTACGACGTCAGCATCCGCACGTCGGCGCGCCCGCTGCGCGACCCCTCGACGTACAGGTCACGCAGCGCATCCACGTCGCCGGCGGTCCACGCGCGCGCCCGCCGGGCGTCCCAGTCCGCGAGGACGGAGCGGGGTCCGTCGAGAGCCGCGACCACGGGTCGCGCCTCCGCGCCGCTCGGGTCCGGCCGCAGCGCGACCAGCGCGCCGGTGCCGAGCACGACGGGCAGGGTGAGTCCGACCAGGATCGGGAGGAGTCGTCGCGGGTCCACCCCTCCACGGTGCCGCAGATCGACCGAGGGCGTCGGCGCTCATCCACAGGCAGGACCGGCGACGGCGCGGCGTACGCTGACGACCATGCGCTTCGACATCGCCGGGCTGGGACCCGAGGCCGTCGACTACCTCTCCGCCTGGGAGCTCCAGCGCGAGGTCCACGCCCGCGTCGTGGCCGGTGAGCAGGAGCCGACCGTGCTCCTCCTCGAGCACCCACCCGTCTTCACGGCAGGCAAGCGCACCGACCCGCACGAGCGCCCGCTCGACCCCGGCGGCGCCGACGTCATCGACGTCGACCGCGGCGGCAAGATCACCTT
This sequence comes from Nocardioides sp. P4_G4, assembly GCF_056401085.1. Taxonomy (NCBI): domain Bacteria; kingdom Bacillati; phylum Actinomycetota; class Actinomycetes; order Propionibacteriales; family Nocardioidaceae; genus Nocardioides; species Nocardioides sp. P4_G4. The sequence goes on along the minus strand of NZ_JBFUKA010000001.1, from coordinate 55,782 downwards.
CCACGGACCGGGGCAGCTCGTCGGCTACCCGATCGTCCCGCTGCCCGACCACGTCAAGGTCGTCGACTACGTGCGCCGCGTCGAGGAGGCGCTGATCCGCGTGTGCAGCGACCTCGGCGTCACGACCGCCCGGGTACCCGGCCGCAGCGGCGTCTGGCTCCGCGCCGACGATCAGGGCCCGGAGCGCAAGATCGCCGCGCTCGGCATCCGCGTGAGCAGGGGCGTGACGATGCACGGCTTCGCCCTCAACTGCGACGTCGACCTCGGCTGGTACGACCGCTTCGTCCCCTGCGGCATCGCCGACGCAGGCGTCACCTCGCTGAGCACGGAGCTCGGTCGCGACGTGTCCGTCGAGGACGTCCTGCCGATCGTGCGCGAGCACCTCACCGACTACCTCGCGTGGGCGCCGTACGACGCGACGCCCGACTACGAGGCCCGCCCCGAGCCCGCCCACGGCCCGCGCATCGCCCTGGTCACCCCGGGTCGCTGACCTCGACCGGTCTCAGGAGCGCCACGGGGATCGCCCGCCCGGCCTTGCGCTCGTACTTCGCGACCTCGGGCGCCTCTGCCAGCACGACGTCGCGCCACACCCGGTCCCGCTCGGGTCCGACGAGGATCTCCGGCAGTACGTCGAGGCCTCGCGTCCCGATCTCGATCCTCGAGCGTTCGGCCTGTCGCAGGTTGCGGAACCAGTCGGGCTCGGTGGGCGAGCCGGAGCCGGTCCCCCACACCACGTAGGCATCCTCGTGCTCGAGGAAGCGCACCATCGTGGAGCGGGGCAGCCCCGAGCGTCGGCCCGGCGAGGTCACCATGAGCACCCGCGCCTTGCCCCCGCTGTCGAGGCGGCCTCCCGCCGCGCGGTGCAGCCAGACGCCGATCGCGTTGCCGGTCCTCACGAAGCGGTGCCGCAGGCTCCCCATCGTCGGTCCCTCCTCAGGACTCCAGCGTCCTCGCCTGCACCGCGGCGGTCAACGGCCTCTCCGGTCGCTGACGGCGCGCCGCGGTACCGCTGTCCCCGGCGGCTGCCACAGTGCCCTCCACGGGGAGGACGTCGTCGTCGACGTCCGGGAGGGAGAGCCGTGACCAGCACGGCCACTGCAGACCTGGTCATCGAGACCCGGGGACTGCGCAAGGAGTTCACCGGACGACGGGGCACACGGGTCGCGGTGCAGGACCTCGACCTCGCGGTCCCGCGCGGCGGGGTGCACGGCTTCCTCGGGCCCAACGGGTCGGGCAAGACCACCACCATCCGGATGCTGCTGGGCCTGGCCCGGGCGACCCGGGGTGACATGGCGCTGTTCGGCACCCCGGTGCCGGCCGGACTCCCCGATGTGATCGACCGGGTCGGGGCCGTCGTGGAGATGCCGAAGTTCCTCCCCCACTTCACCGGTCGGCAGAACCTGACCATCCTGGCCCGCTCGAAGGGCATCGCCGCCGACCGCGTCGACGCCGCCGTCGACACCGTGGGACTGACCGGGCGCGACGGGGACCGCTACCGGTCCTACTCGCTGGGCATGAAGCAGCGCCTGGCGATCGCCGCCACCCTGCTCAAGGACCCGCAACTGCTCATCCTCGACGAACCCACCAACGGCCTCGACCCCGCCGGCATCCGGGAGATCCGCGAGACGATCCGCACCCTGGGCGAGGCCGGTGTCACGGTGCTCCTGAGCTCGCACATCCTGGCCGAGGTCCAGCAGGTCTGCACCTCCGCGACGATCATCGGCAACGGCCGCCTGCTCGCCTCCGGACGGGTCGAGGACCTGCTCGGCGCCAGCACGGCGTACCGGATCGTCGTCGACGACCCCGACGCCGCCCGCCGCGCCCTCGAGGCCGGTCCGTACGCCGTCTCGGGCGACGCGGGGACATCGCTCCAGGTGGAGACCGACGCCCCGGCCGCCGACATCACCCGCACCCTCGGCGAGGCCGGGATCTGGCTCTCCGAGCTGACGTCCGTGCGCCCCGACCTCGAGACGGTGTTCCTCGAGCTGACGTCCCAGGACACCCTCGGCGTCCCGACCACGACCACGGACGGGGCTGGTCACGCATGAGGCTCCTCGGTGTCGAGCTCACCCGGCTGCGCTGGCGCCGCGCGTGCCTGGTGCTCCTGGTCGCAGCCTTCGTGGTGCCGGCCCTCATCTGGGCGGGGACGGTGTGGGACTCGCGTCCCTACTCCGACGCCGAGGTCCAGCAGGCCACCGAGCAGGCCCAGGCCCAGCCGGGCTTCGCCCAGGAGCTGCGTCGGTGCGAGCGCAAGCCGGAGCAGTACCTCCCGCCCGACGAGGTCCCCGCCGACGCGTCCGCCGTGACCGAGCAGTGCCGCACGCTCGTCACCTCGTGGTGGTCGGGCCAGTTCCGCGAGCCCCTGGACCTGCGCGCCCAGCTCGACGGCGGCGGCACCGCCATCGCGATCGTCGTGGCCGGCCTGATGATGCTGCTCGGCGCGACCTTCGTGGGCGCCGACTGGGCGAGCGGGTCGATGAGCAACCAGCTCCTCTTCGAGCCCCGACGACTGCGCGTGTACGCCGCCAAGGCCGGCGCCGTCGTCGTCGCCGGGGTGGCGCTCGGGCTGGTCGTCGGCGCGGTGTGGTGGCTCGGCCTCGCCGGGGTCGCCCGCGCGCGGGACCTCCCGACGGCCGACGGGGTGGGCGGCGAGATCGGCTGGCAGGTCCTGCGCGCCGCCCTCCTCGCCGCGGGAGCGGGACTGGCCGGACTGGCGACGACCATGCTCTTCCGCAGCACCGTCGCGACGCTGGGGATCCTCTTCGCGGTCGTCCTCGCCGGCTCGTTCCTCATCGCGGTGCTGCCCTTCGAGTCGCCAGAGCGGTGGATGCCCCACCTCAACGTGGCGGCCTGGATCACCGACGGGACGACGTACTACACCGCGGGTGAGCAGACCTGCGTGGACGACGGGACCGGCATGGTCTGCACCGGCGAGCGCGTGCTCACGGCCGGAGCGGCGGCGGCCTACCTCCTGTCCGGGTTGTTGCTCGTGGTGGCGGCCGCGCTGGGCTCCTTCACCCGCCGTGACATCCCGTGAATCGGCTCCCCCAGGCCGAATTGGGCGGCCTCCGGGCGCGGCGTACAGTGACGGCGTGACTGCACCGGCACCCGAAGGACGCAAGCTCCTCCGCCTGGAGATCCGCAACGCCGAGACGCCCATCGAGCGCAAGCCGGAATGGATCAAGACCCGGGCGCGGATGGGTCCGGAGTACACCGCGCTCACCAATCTCGTGAAGTCCGAGGGCCTGCACACGGTGTGCCAGGAGGCGGCCTGCCCCAACATCTTCGAGTGCTGGGAGGACCGCGAGGCGACCTTCCTCATCGGTGGCGACCAGTGCACCCGTCGTTGCGACTTCTGCCAGATCGACACCGGCAAGCCGCAACCACTCGACCGCGACGAGCCGCGCCGCGTCGCCGAGTCGGTGCAGAAGATGCAGCTCAAGTACGCCACCATCACCGGCGTCGCCCGCGACGACCTCGAGGACGGCGGTGCGTGGCTTTACGCCGAGACCGTGCGCGCCATCCACGAGGTCAACCCCGGCACCGGGGTCGAGAACCTCATCCCCGACTTCAACGGCAAGCCCGACCTGCTCCGCGAGGTCTTCGAGTCGCGTCCCGAGGTGCTCGCGCACAACGTCGAGACCGTGCCGCGCATCTTCAAGCGCATCCGTCCGGCCTTCCGCTACGACCGTTCCCTCGACGTCATCACCCAGGCCCGCGACTTCGGCCTGGTGACCAAGTCCAACCTGATCCTCGGCATGGGCGAGACGCGCGAGGAGGTCAGCCAGGCGCTGCGCGACCTGCACGAGGCCGGCTGCGAGCTCATCACCATCACCCAGTACCTCCGCCCCTCGCCCCGGCACCACCCCGTCGAGCGCTGGGTCAAGCCCGAGGAGTTCGTCGAGCTCAAGGACGAGGCGGACGAGATCGGCTTCTCCGGGGTCATGTCGGGTCCGCTGGTGCGTTCGTCCTACCGGGCCGGTCGGCTGTACCGTCAGGCCATGGACGCGCGCGACACCGCCAGCGTCACCGCCTGAACCTCTCCACCTGTCACCAGCTCCCGCACGCCAGACTCCGCACGTAGCAAAGGGCCCGCATGTCGACCGCCGCCACTCCGCCCACCTCGAGGCGGCAGCAGTTCATCCAGACGTACCGGATGGCGAAGAAGACCGACCGCACCATCGGGTTGTGGATCCTCGGCGCCTTCGTCCTCGGCGCGGCCATCGGCTTCGCCGTCATCTGGTTCCTGCCCGGCGACGGCACCCTCGCGCTGGTGCTCGCGATCGTCGGCGCGTTCCTGGTCGGCCTCCTCCTCGCCCTCGTGGTCTTCGGACGCCGGGCGCAGAAGGCGGCGTACGGACAGATGGAGGGCCAGGTCGGTGCCGCCGCCTCGGCGCTCACCATGCTGCGCCGTGGCTGGAAGACCGACCCGGTGGTCGGCTTCAACCGCCAGCAGGACGTCGTGCACCGCGTCGTCGGTCCGCCCGGCATCGTGCTCGTCGGTGAGGGCAACCCGCAGCGCCTGCGCACCCTGATGGCCACCGAGCGCCGCAAGCACGAGCGCGTGCTCCCTGACACGCCGATCCACGAGGTCGTGTGCGGCAACGGCGAGGGCCAGGTCCCGCTCGACAAGCTGGTCCGCCACGTCTCCAAGCTCGGCAAGGACCTCAAGCCCGGCGAGATGACCGACGTGCTCAACCGCCTCAAGGCGATCGACGCCCAGCGCGGCGCCATCCCGCTGCCCAAGGGCCCGGTGCCCACCTCGATGAAGGGCAACCGCGGCCAGCAGCGCGGCCGTTGACCCTACCGGCGTCCCTCGTCCTCCCTCGTGCGGCGTGACAAGCGCGCCCGGCGGGCCCGAGCAGCGTCGGTGACGCGCTCATCGACCTGCTGGCGGGCGACGGTCTGGATGACGTAGGTGTTGTACATGAGGGGCTCCTCGGGTGGGTGTTGCTCGTATACCCGACTCTCGCCCTGAGGCACCCATGCGCACATCGGGACAACGCCCCGGCCGCGGGCTCCGGCTACCTCAGATCGCGCGGAGGTCCGCCAACCGGGCGGTGCGCGAACCGGCCGCCATGTCGTGCAGGCCACGACCGTCGGGACGGAAGATCAGCGGCGGGACCACGAGACCCACCAGCACCTGGCGCAGCACGCAGCGCAGCAACGACACCGGCCCGTACGACCCGTCGTTGCGCACGACCCGGATCCGGGTCGCCAGCTTGCCGAACGAGCCCCCGGCGACCGCAGTGAAGAGCGCCGACTCGGCGACGAAGACCCCCAGCACGTAGAAGCCCGACAGCGGGTCGTCACTCCAGGCACGAGGCCCGATGAAGGCGACCACCACGAGCGTGCAGGCGAACCAGTCGATGACGAGGGCGACGATGCGCCGGCGCCAGGAGGCCGCCTCGACGGCGGTGGTGGCGGTGTCGTTCACGCATCCCAGCCTAGGTGGCACGCCTCAGCGGACGGGCTTCGCACCCTCCGGCGCCTCGACCTCCACGGGCTCGCCCCAGGCGCTCCAGCCGACCAGCGCCGACCGGGCGGCGTCGGCGCCCACCTGATAGGCCAGCTGCACCGGGCGGGCGTCGTCATCGATCCACAGCTTCGCGTCGAGCTCGGCCGGCACGTCCATGACCCGGTAGATGGACTCCTGGGGCAGCTCGGCCAGCCAGGCCTTCGTGTCCAGGGTGAGGTCGTAGCGGGTCGCCTCCTCCCCCGCCACCTCGTCGGCGGTCCCCTCACCGACGGCGGTGACCCCGGCCTCGAGGGCCGCCATCTCGGCCGGTACGTCGATGGCGAGCAGGATCGGCACCACGCCGGCGTCGAAGCCGTCGGCGCCCTGCAGGCGCGGGTCGTCCTCCTCGAGGTAGCGCCACCGGTCCTTCGCGGCCGCGCCGCCGACGTACACCCGGCCGTCCACGCGGCGCACCTCGAGCCCGGCTCCGGTCTGGTCACCGGTCACGGCCACCAGGGCGGGGTCCTCGCCCCAGCTGACGTCGGCCTCGATGTCGTCGGCCGACTCCTGCGTGCCGAGGGTGACGTGGGCCGACTCCTCGCCCGCGACCGCCTCGCTGACAGCGGGCATCAGCGTCGTCGTGTCGTACGCCGCGGCGTCACCGCCGCCCGTCCCTGCGATTCCGCCATCGCTGCAGGCGCTCAGCCCCAGCGCGCAGGTCGCGAGAGCGGCGGCCAGGAGGGACGGCGTACGGGCAGGACGGATCGGGAGAGCCATGGCACGACCCTAGGAGGGTCCGCGGAACGGCCCGGTGGCCGGGACATCTGTTACATCGCCGAAACAAACGAGATACGGTCGAGAAACGGCCCGTGCGTAGGTTCACGGGCATCCGGTGCAACGGTGCGCCGTACTCCACGTCGGTTCCACACACTTCGGTGCGCGTCCGTCCGGTCGCCGCCCAGGAGGACGCATGTTCAGCAACAGCGACGAGCTGCTCAAGTACATCAAGGACGAGGGCGTCGAGATGGTCGACGTCCGCTTCTGTGACCTGCCCGGTGTGATGCAGCACTTCACTGTGCCCGTGTCCTCGTTCGACCAGTCGGTCTTCGACGACGGCCTTGCCTTCGACGGCTCCTCGATCCGTGGGTTCCAGGCGATCCACGAGTCCGACATGTCCCTCTTCCCGGACGTGACCACGGCCTACATCGACCCCTTCCGCGTCTCGAAGACGCTGGTCGTCAACTTCTTCATCCACGACCCGATCACCGGCGAGGCCTACTCGCGCGACCCTCGCAACATCGCCAAGAAGGCGATGGCCTACCTCGCCTCCACCGGGATCGGCGACACCGCCTACTTCGCCCCCGAGGCCGAGTTCTACGTGTTCGACAGCGTGCGCTTCGAGACCTCGGCGAACGCGGGCTTTTACCACATCGACTCCGAGGCCGGCGCCTGGAACAGCGGCTCCACGGAGAACAACCGCGGCTACAAGGTCAAGTACAAGGGCGGCTACTTCCCCGTCGCGCCCTACGACCACTTCGGTGAGCTGCGCGACGAGATGGTCATCGAGCTCGAGAAGTCCGGACTGCTCGTGGAGCGTGCCCACCACGAGGTCGGCACGGCCGGTCAGGCCGAGATCAACTACAAGTTCGACGAGCTGCTCAAGGCCGCCGACGACGTGATGAAGTTCAAGTACATCATCAAGAACACCGCCTGGCGCAACGGCAAGACCGCGACGTTCATGCCCAAGCCGATCTTCGGCGACAACGGCTCCGGCATGCACTGCCACCAGTCGATCTGGAAGGACGGGGACCCGCTCTTCTACGACGAGACCGGGTACGCCGGCCTGTCGGACATGGCCCGCCACTACATCGGCGGCATCCTCAAGCACGCCCCGTCGCTGCTGGCCTTCACCAACCCGACGGTGAACTCCTACCACCGACTGGTGCCCGGCTTCGAGGCCCCGATCTCGCTGGTCTACTCCCAGCGCAACCGCTCGGCCTGTGTGCGCATCCCGATCACCGGTGCCAACCCGAAGGCCAAGCGGATCGAGTTCCGCTGCCCCGACCCGTCGGCGAACCCGTACCTCGCCTTCTCGGCGCTCCTGCTCGCCGGGATCGACGGCATCCAGAACAAGATCGAGCCGCCGGCCCCGATCGACAAGGACATCTACGAGCTGCCGCCGGACGAGATGGCCGACATCGACCAGGTGCCCACCTCGCTCGACGCGGTGATGGACAACCTGGAGAGGGACCACGAGTTCCTCACGGCGGGCAACGTCTTCACGCCCGACCTGATCGAGACCTGGATCGACTACAAGCGCACGAACGAGATCCTGCCCGTGCAGCTGCGGCCGCACCCGCACGAGTTCGAGCTCTACTACGACATCTGAGCAAGAGGGGCGACACCGCCCCTGACCTGTACGAAACGCGAGGCCCCTGCCCGGGTTCCCCGAATTCCCCCGAGAATCAGGGGGTCCCAGGGCGGGGGCTTCGCCGCGCCCACCCACCGAGTGCCCGCGATGAGCCGTCGCGCCGGGCTGGCTCGGCGCGGCATCGACCGCGACCTTTGTGCCCTTGTCGTCGTCCGGCTCGACCAGTACGTCGGCCACGTGCTGCCCCGGGTCGCTCTGGACGAGCTGAGCCCCTACCTGGCCGGCTTCCTCAGGGTGCCGACGTGCGCGCCCTCGCGGTGCAGGACCTGAGCGTTCGCGCGGCCGATGCCGCGAGAGGCGCCGGTGACCAGCACGTGACGGGCGTCTGACCGGAGGTTCTCCAGCCCGTCTGGGTCAGGCCCAGACGACCTCGAGCTCGTCTCGCTGGCCGAACCTCGTGAGGTGGGCGGCGACCACCTGGGCCCAGCGGTCCAGGTCACCGTCCGTGGGCACGCTGGCCTCGATCTCGAGGGCGCCGGCGGCCGGGCGCAGGACGACGGTCTGGCCATCGCCCATGACCAGCGTGCGGGAGTCCCCGTCCTCGGTGACGGTCGCCTTGGCCGCCCAGTGGCTGGCGAGCTGCTTGGCGTAGCGGTCGGGACGGTCGGTGGCCATGGTGCCGTGCTTGCTCATGGCTCCAGCCAAGCACGGGGGGACGCGGGTACGAAAGAGGGACCGTCGATGCCACGGATCACCGACGCGGATGCCCCACCGGGGCGACCGGCTCCTAGGCTGGCGGGACAGCCAGCCAGAGGAGTCGTGCAGTGCCCACAGTCCCCCGTCGCGTCGTCACCGGGCACTCCCCCGAAGGCGTCTCCCTCGTCCTCTCGGACGGTCCAGCACCTGTTAGCCGCGAGCTCCCCGACGACGGGGTCGCGTTCCACGAGATCTGGAGCACCAGTGGCGCACCGGCGCCGCTGACCGCCGCCGAGGACGTCGACCCGACGGAGCGGGAGCTCGCTGTTCCGCCTCCACCGCTGGGCACCAAGATCCGGATCAACGAGTTTGCACCGGGCTACCTCGACGAGCGCGGACTCCAGTCCCCCGTGCACCGCACCGCGTCGGTCGACTACGGCATCGTCCTCGAGGGAGAGATCACCTTGGTCCTCGACGACTCCGAGGTCACCCTCCACGCCGGCGACATCGTCGTACAGCGGGGGACGGACCATGCGTGGGCGAACCGCGGCGACTCCGCAGCGAGGGTCTGCTTCGTCCTGGTGGACGGCGAGTTCACTCCCGAGCTCGCTGCGACTCTTCCCGACGGCGCGCTGGACCGCCTGTCGCGCAAGGGCCCCRGGGACTAGACGTCCGGCGGATCCGTGACCGCCGCCGACAGCGAGTGGCGTCCGGGGCCGAGCGTGCTCGGCCACCCCCCACCGGGATCCAGCTCGGCGACACATCCCTCGGGCACCTCGACGTCGAGCGTCGCGACCACGCCGGACTCGGCGGTCCAGGCGACCCGGATCAGCCCGTGCGGTGACCGGAGGCTCGTCTCGGCACTCGTCAGGCCGCCGCCCGGACGGGGCGCGACCCGGAAGCGTCGGTATCCAGGCTCGACCGCTCCGAGACCCCCGACAGTGCGGTGCAACCAGTCGACCACCGACCCGAGGGCGTAGTGGTTGAAGCTCGTCATGTCGCCGGGGTTGACCGAGCCGCCCGGGAGCAGGGAGTCCCAGCGCTCCCACACCGTGGTCCCACCCATGGTCACGGGGTAGAGCCACGAGGGGCACTCGGGCTGCATCAGCAGGGCGTAGGCGTCCTGGAGGTGGCCGGTGCCGACCAGCGCGTCGAGGACGAAGGCCGTGCCGGCGAAGCCCGTCCCGATGTGGTGCCCCTCCGCCCGCACCAGCTGCGCCAGCCGGTCGCCCGCGAGGGCCCGCCTGGGATCCTCGTCCAGCAGGCCCAGCTCGAGGGCCAGCGCGTACGCCGTGGGGCAGTCGCTGTGCACGCGGCCACGACCGTCGACGTAGTGCCGCAGGAACGCGGCTCGTACGTCGTCGGCCAACGCGAGGAGCGTCGCGCGGTCCTCCTCGAGCCCGAGCACTCCGGCAGCGTGTGCGACCAGGCGGACCGAACGGTGGTAGACCGCCGTGGCCACGACACCCGTGTCGGCACGCGACCGTCCGGGGTCGTCGGGCGGCGCGGTGGGGTCGAGCCAGTCGCCGAACTGGAACCCGCCCTCCCAGAGGCCACGCTCGGAGAGAAGGCGGTCGCGCACCCGCTCGACGTGCGCGAGCATCGAGGTCCACTGGGTGCGCAGCACGTCCACGTCGCCGTACGCCGTGAAGAGGGTCCATGGCACCCAGACCGACGCGTCGGCCCAGATGGCGGAGGCGTCCATCGGCGGGAGGCCCTCGGGCGGGGCCTCGAACTTCAGGCAGTCCGGCGCCGCCAGTGGCACTCGTCCGTCCGCGTGCGACTGCTCGAGGGCGAGGTCCACCAGCCACTGCTGCAGGAACGTGCCGACGTCGAAGAGGTAGGCGGCGCTGGGCGCGAACACGGCCAGGTCCCCGGTCCAGCCGAGGCGCTCGTCGCGCTGGGGGCAGTCGGTCGGGACGCCGACGGAGTTGCCGCGCCAGGACCACACGGCGTTCTCGTGCAGGCGGTTGAGTCGCTCGTCGCTGCAGGAGAAGTGGCCGATGCGCGCCTGCTCGGTGTGCACGACGACGGCCTCCACGTCGTCCGCGGACGGAGTCCCGGGCCAGCCGGTGAAGCCTGCGTAGCGGAAGCCGTGCGTGGTGAAGCTCGGCTCGAAGAAGTCCTCGCCCCCGCTCAGCACCAGACGATCCGTGGCCCGAGCGGTCCGGAGCGGTCGTGTGCAGAGCTCGCCGTCCTCGAGAACCTCAGCGTGGCGGACCGTGATGGTGCCTCCCTCCGGCCCCTGCACGGTGAACCGCAGCCAGCCGACCAGGTTCTGGCCGAAGTCCAGCAGCGTCTCGCCGCTGGGAGCGACCCAGACGCGCTCCGGTCGCACCGACTCGTGGCGGCGGATGGCGGGGTGCTCGGAGCCGTCGAGCCGGGCGGTGTCGAAGTCCAGCTCGCGGGTGCGGACCCAGGTGTCCGGTTCGACCCGGCGTGCGTCGACGGTCTGGCCGTCGTACAGGTCGTCGGCCGCGACGCTGGAAGCCCCTGCCTCCCACGACGTGTCGGTCCCGATGACCGCGGTGATGCCGTCGTTGTACTCGATCTCCAGCTGGGCGAAGGCGCCGGGCTCGCTTCCGTACAGGTTGCGGTTGCCGTGGAAGCCGAGGCGACCGCGGTGCCAACCGCTGCCCACGTGCAGCCGTATCTCGGTGTCGGGCTCCATGAGGTGGGTGACGTCGTGGCTCCGGTAGCGGAGGCGCCACTCGTAGCTCGTCCACCCCGGCGCCAGCACCTCGTCGCTGACCGGTCGGCCGTTCACGCTCGCCTCGACCACGCCGAGGGCCGTCACGTGCAGGGTGGCCCGTCGCGGCTCGCCCGCGAGGCGGACTCGTCGACGGAAGACGGGTGCTCCGTCGAGGTCGGCGTCCGGGGTGATCATCCGGGCGGCCCAGCCGACCTCCTGGGCGGCCAGCTGCTTGGTGAGCGGTACGACGCCGCCCATGGAGGCGCTCACCGCGTCAGCCGAGCTCGGCGAGGGTGTCCTCGACCCAGTCGGCGACGAACGCGTTGATGTGCGGCATGTGGTCGAGCCCGACGTGCTCGGCCGCGCCCTCGTCCACGGTGAAGATCCGCAGCTCGCGCTTCGGGCTGTTCACCGCCTGGTCGTAGGACTGGTGGGCGTAGTCGACCGAGATCTGGCGGTCGTTCTCGCCGTGCGCGATAAGGAACGGGACGGTGATCTCCTCGACCACACCGTTGAGCTGGACGCCCTCTGCGTACTCGATGAACTTCTCGACGTCGTCGAAGCCCCAGACCCAGAGCACGTGCTCCCAGTAGTGTGGCACCGGGTTCTCGCCCTCGCGCTGCAGCCGCTTCTTCTGGACCTCGCCCCAGTTGTGGTTGGCGCCCCAGACGGCGACGAGCTTGAAGCGCTTCTCGTACGCCGCCGCGCGCGGGCAGTAGTAGCCGCCCAGCGACCAGCCCGCCAGACCGATCCGGTCGGCGTCCACGTCCGTGCGGGTCTCGAGGTAGTCGACGCACGCAGTCCCCCAGGCCTCGGTCTCGATGCGCGCCTTCAGGTCCTGGAAGCGGAGCGCCTCCCCCGATCCCGGGCAGTCGACCATCAGCACCGAGATGCCGCGCTCGCGCATCTCCTGCGGCCAGCCCGAGGTGTACATGTGCTCCTTGGTGGAGTCCAGGCCGTTCCACATGACCACGCACGGCACCGGCTCGCCGTCCTTGCTCGCGTTGGAGAAGTACGCCGGCAGGGTGGTGCCCTCGAACGGCACCTCGACGCGCGAGGTGGCGGGGTCGGCGATCTCGAAGACCTTGGCGAACGCGTCGAGAGCCTGTTGGTAGAACTCGCGTCGGCCGGGGTCGGTGTTGCTGAGCATCCGCTCGGCCTGGCAGACGTAGAGCCCCGACCGGTACCACTGCTGGCCCGCGGTCCGCAGGTGGCCGGCGGCCTCGGACGCCCGGGCCTGGTCGGCGACCTGGTCGGYGACGGCCTTCCACGACTGCATGAACACCCTGCTGCCGGTGTTCACGTCCGGCGCCTCGCGCGCGGGCCGGCAGGCGCGGTCGACCTCGTCGATGGCACCTCCGTTGTTCAGCGTCGCGCAGACGCCGAGGTTCCAGACGTACTTGGGGCCGGTGAAGTACTCGAACATGCCCCCGACTGTGCCGCCCATCACTCGATGGTGGAACCAGCGCGTGGTGATGCGAGGTATCCGGCATCCGGGGTTCCGCGACGGGCACGTCCCGCCGTCGAATGTGACGGTGAACACTCGAGCATTCCCTGACAACTTCCTCTGGGGCGTGGCCGGATCCGGCCACCAGACCGAGGGCGACAACGTCGACAGCGACACCTGGTTCCTCGAGAACGTGACGCCAACCGTGTTCCGCGAACCGTCCGCCAAGGCGTGCGACTCGTGGAACCGGTGGCGCGAGGACGTGGACCTGGCCGCGGCGATGAACCTGACGGCGTACCGCTTCTCCGTGGAGTGGGCGCGGGTCGAGCCGACCGAGGGCGTCTTCTCCGACGAGGCGCTCGACCACTACGAGGCCATCGTCGACGTCTGCCTCGAGCACGGCATGACGCCGGTCGTGACGCTCAACCACTTCACCTCGCCGCACTGGTTCGCGAAGAAGGGCGGCTGGCTCGACGACGGGGCTCCTGCCGCATTCGCGCGCTACTGCGACGCGGTCATGGCCCGCTTCGGCGACCGCATCGGCTGGGCCATCACGTTCAACGAGCCCAACCTGACGCGTGTCCTGAGCTGGTACGGCCTGCCGCAGTTCGTGCACGACCTCGAGCGGGTCACGCTCGAGGCCGCCTCCGTCGCTTCCGGGGTCGAGCGCTACCGCGTCGGCAACGTCTGCCTGCCGGAGGACTTCGACGCTCTCGAGCAGGGCATGACCGCCGGCCACGTCGCGGCACGCGAGGTGATCAAGTCGCGTCGTCCCGACCTGCCCGTAGGCCTGTCCCTGGCGATCATGGACGACGTGGTGGTCGGCGACGACCCGTCGGTGCGCGACCGCAAGCGGAGCGAGTGCTACCAGCACTTCCTGGAGGTGGCGCGCGACGACGACTTCATCGGCGTGCAGAACTACGAGCGGGTGCCCTACGACGCCCACGGCAAGGTCGAGGCTCCCGAGGGTGCCGAGCGCAACCAGATGGGGACCGTCATCGAGCCCGCCTCCCTGGCCGGGGCGGCCCGCTGGGCGCACGAGGTCTCCGGGGTGCCGGTGCTCGTCACCGAGCACGGCATGGCGACCACCGACGACCGGCAGCGCGCCGGCTTCATCGAGCCGTCGCTGGTGCACCTGCTAGACGCGATCGAGGACGGGGTGCCGGTCGTCGGCTACACCCACTGGACGCTGCTGGACAACTTCGAGTGGATCTTCGGCTACGACTACCAGCTCGGCCTGCACGAGGTGGACCGGGAGACCTTCGAGCGGACCRCCAAGCCGAGCGTCGGCGTCCTCGCCGCGATCGCCAAGGCAAACGCCGTCCAGGGCTAGCAGGGAGCCGGTCGTGGCAGGCTGACGGCATGGTCGACGTCGGTGTCGTGTCAGGCCGCGGCTCGGCCATCGACTCCCTTCTGCCTGTCCCCCCGGGCTGTCACACGTCTCTGCTCTGATGAGCCCATGCACCTGGTCGTTGTGGGCGCGCTGATGCGCGAAGGTCGGGTCCTGCTCGTACATCGGAGGCCCGACAAGCATGCCTACCCTGACCTGTGGGACCTGCCAGGTGGGTTCATCGAGGCCGGCGAATCAGAGCTCGACGCGCTTGCACGGGAGCTGGACGAGGAACTCGGCGTGCAGGTAGCGACAGCCGCCGCCACCCATCTGTGCCGACTCACGGTGGGACCTGACGATGAGCCGGTCCACCTGAGCGCCTGGCTCGTGCCTGACTGGCAAGGAACGCCGGCCAACGTCGCTCCCGAGGAGCATGACGACATCGGGTGGTTCAGCCTCGAAGGCTTCCCTCCCCCGCCGCATGTGGTCGTACGCACGGCGTTGGTGGAGGCGCTACAGAGCCACGGCCGCTGAGATCCGATGCTCTGTCATCGGCGATCCGGGTTCTGAACAGCGATGTAGAGCTCGACGCTCCGGTCCCATCTTGTCCGGGTTGGACTGTGCGGGATCTTGTGGTGCACCTCGGCGGCGTCCACCAGTGGGCGACTCATGCCGTAGTCGAAGTGCTGGCTGCAACAGCGGCGGACGCGCCCGCATGGACCCTCGATGACCGCAAGCTCGAGGGCGCATCCATCGTGCTCCGACACAAGGCCGCGGCACATCCAGATCCGCGCGCGCCGACGCGCACTGTGCGGCATGAGCGGACGGGTGTGCGTCAAGACGACGGCCCCTTCGTAGCATCGGGTTCATGTACACGCCACCGTTCAACCGCGCTGACGACGAGGGCGACCTACGCAAGTTCGTTGCCGATGTCCGGGTGGGCTGGTTCGTCACCAGCCGAGTCGGCGCCGCCCCGGCTGCCTCGTTCCTTCCGGTGGTATGGAGGGCCGACACCGTCATCGCCCACTTCGCCAAGGCGAACCCGCACTGGCGCGAGATCGAGACTGACACCCCAGCGCTGCTCATCGTGACGGGCCCAGATGCCTACGTGTCCCCGAGTTGGTACGCCGCCAAGGCTGAGCACGGCAAGGTCGTGCCCACCTGGAACTACAGCGCGGTTCACCTGACAGGCATGGCTCGGGTCCACGAGGACCCAGAGTGGCTACGCGCAGCCGTGACGGACCTGACCGCTCAGCACGAGGAGCCGCGTGACCAGCGTTGGCAGGTCAGCGATGCACCGGCTCCCTACATCGAGGGACAGCTGCGGGGCATCGTTGGAGTCCAACTCACGGTGACGCGCGTGGAGGGCAAGGCGAAACTGAGCCAGAACCGCTCAGACGCCGACCGCGTGGGCGTCATCGACGGCCTCCGCGCAGACGGACGACCCGGCGACCAGGCGGTGGCTGACGAGATGGCCGCCTTGCTCAGCCAGGACTGAGGTCGCCCCCGTCCGCTCATCGCCATGTGCGGACGCACGGGTCGCGGCATCTGCGGACGTGGGAGCAAAGGGGCCAGGATGACTGCTGAGGGCGTTGCCCCCGTCTGCGGGGTGGTCTGTACCGGGACGCGTCTTGCGTTACTCGCCGCCATACTGCAAGAGGACCGTCCCCCAGGTTTGCACCGTGGAGGTGATCGTGATGGCAATCGCGCCGAGCATGAGCAAGCGCCTGGCGGCCGAGTTCCTCGGCACGTTCGTCCTCGTCTTCGGTGGCTGCGGGACGGCCGTTCTCGCTACGACCAACACCGATGTCGGTGTCGGGTGGCTAGGCGTCGCGCTCGCCTTCGGCCTCACGGTCCTCACCATGGCGTACGCGGTCGGCCACATCTCTGGTGGCCACTTCAACCCCGCAGTCACCCTGGGTGCGGCGGCTGGGGGCCGGATCGCCTGGAAGGACACCCCTGCCTACATCGCCACTCAGGTGGTTGCCGGGGTCGTGGCTGGCGCCGTCTTGCTGGTCGTGGCCAACGGGCTGGACGGCTTCTCGGCCGTGGACAGCGGCTTCGCCTCGAACGGCTACGGCGATCGCTCACCGATGGGCTACAGCCTGCTCGCCTGCTTGATCATCGAAGTTCTGCTGACGGCCGTCTTCCTGTGGGTGATTCTGGGCGCCACCGACACTCGCGCGCCCAAGGGGCTGGCACCGCTGGCCATCGGCCTCGCGCTCACCCTGATCCACCTGATCAGCATCCCGGTGACGAACACGTCGGTGAACCCGGCGCGGTCCATCGGTGTGGGAGTGTTCGCAGGCGCAGACGCCATCGCGCAACTGTGGCTGTTCGTCGTCGCCCCGATCGCCGGTGCCCTGATCGCTGGCGTCACCTACGCCACCCTGCTCGGCGACGATGCCGCCGTCAGCCTCCCCGAAGCCATGGAGACCTGAGTCCGGGCGTCAACAGTCTCGGCGCTGAACCCCGCACGTAGGCACGTACCTCGGCAGGCTCGGCCTCCTGTGCCGTGCTCGCCGACCTGGGTGAGGCCCGCGACGAGCGCTCGCTCGGATTGGTCATCGCGCGGCCAAGCCGGGTGTTGGGCCGCATGCCCATGTCCTGCGGCTGACGTCCTTGCCATACTCGCGTCGTGGACGAGGACGACAACCGGCTGAACTGGGGGCAGGTCGCGGCAGCGGCCGGTGCCGCGATGTCCGCCGCATTGCTCCTGTCGACCTTGGGCGTGGCGGGCACGATCGTCGGAGCCGCGATCGGAAGCGTGGTTGCCAGCGTTGCGACCCACGCCTACAGCCGCGGGATCAAGGGGGGCCGCAAGCGCGCGGAGGCCGGCTTGAAGGCAGGTCCGGCCGCCCGCGACCAGGCCCCGCCGGGACCGCCCGAGCCGGCTCTGGCGGCCCGGCACGGTCTGCCTTGGAAGCGGATCACCGTCGGAGCGGTCATCCTGTTCGTCGGGGTCATGGTCGTCATCACCGCCGTCGAGCTGACGACGGGCAAGGCGGTGTCGTCGTACACGGGTGGTAGCGACGAGGACACACAGACCACCATCCCGGGGGTGAGACAGCCAGATTCGACGCCGCAACCCAAGCCTTCTCCCTCCGACACACCGACGGAGTCGCCCTCGGAGACCGTTACGCCTAGCGAAGGCACCACTCCGAGCGACACGGCCAGTCCCTCCCCCACCGAGTCGCCGACGCCGTCGCTGGAGTCGCCGACCGGCACTCCCCTCACAACCCCGGAGCAGACAACGTCCTCTCAGCCGGGCTGATCGGTCGGCGTCGCCCGGTCGAAGACGTTGAGGAAGGCGGAGGTCAGGGGCGCAGCGAGAATGGCTCCCATCAGGCGACGAGCAGCGTCGGAGGTTGGCGCTGAAACCCCGCCGCTGCGCACCCGGACCGCGCCGGCGACGCATCTGGACCAGGACCGAGCGGCGCGCTAGACCTGTCACATGAGGCTCGAGCCGCTCTACCGGATCCGGTTCACCTACCCCGAGAGCTGGTCGGTCTCGCTGGAGGGCGGCTGGGAGCGGCACCTCTACCTCGCCGAGGGTCGCAGCGAGGGGACGGTCGCCGGCCGGTTCCGGGGCGCCAACTTCCCCTACCGCAGGACGACGGACGGACCGTTCTGCCCTGACTTCCGCGCCGTCATCGAGACCGACGACGGCGCGACCGTGATGGTCGACGTCACCGGCTACGGGCGGGCCCACCCCGAAGGTCGCCGGCAGGTCGTCGGGTCCGTGCGGCACGCCAGCGACACCCACCCCTACAGCCGACTGAATGACGTCCAGTGCGTCTGCGTGGGCGAGGTCCGGACGTCGGACGATCCCGCGGCGGGGCCGGAGCTCGTGATCGACGTGGCCGAGCTCGTGTGGGAGCCGATCGCCGAGTGACGAGGGCACGTGCTCAGGCCTCCGCCCGCACGCTTCCCGACAGCACGCCGAGACCCTCCACCTCGAGGCGTACGACGTCGCCCGGCTCGAGCGGAGGGGGCGTCTGCGACTCGTTGCGTCCCCAGAGCTCGGCCAGGCAGCCACCGCCACCGGTGGTCCCCGACGCGAGCAGGTCGCCGGCGAGGACGACCGAGTCGCGGGAGGCGTGGGCGACCATCTCGGCGAACGACCAGTTCATGTGGGCCAGGTTGTCGTGCCCGATGAGCTCGTCGTTGACGTAGGCCTTGCAGTCGAGGTCCAGCGAGGGGAGCTCGTCGGAGGTGACGATCCACGGTCCGAAGGTGGTGRCGAAGTCCTTGCCCTTCGCGGGCCCGAGGCCGACCTGCATCTCGCGGGACTGGATGTCGCGGGCCGACCAGTCGTTGAGGATCGTGTAGCCGAAGATCGCGGCCTCCGCCTCCTCGACAGACGCCGACCGGAGGTCGGCGCCGACGACGCAGGCGACCTCCATCTCGAAGTCCAGTGCGCGGCAGGAGACGGGGCGCGGGATCGCCTCGCCCGGCCCGTAGAGCGCGTGCGGGTTCGTGAAGTAGAACTGCGGCGCGTCGTACCACGCCTCAGGGACACCCGCGGCGTGGTCGATCGAGCGGCGGACGCCCTCGACGTGCGACTCGAACGTCACGAAGTCGCGGACCGAGGGCGGCTTGTAGGGCAGCAGCAGGTCCGAGTCGACGTACGCGACGGGTCTCCCCCGCATCGCCCGCTCTCCCACTTCGAGCGCCCGGTCGAGACCCATCCGGACCAGCTCGCCGACGGGCACTGGCAGGAGGTGTGCCGCCCCGTCGTCGACGACCGCCGGGCCCTGGCGCAGGGTCGCGATCCTCACGTCGGCTGCCTGGTCGCGTCGGCGATGCCCTTGTGCGAGACGTGCGCCGTGAGCCCGCCGTCGATGACCAGCTCGGCCCCGTTGTAGTAGGACGACTCGTCGGAGACCAGGAAGACGATCGTCGGCGCGATGTCGGCGGGCACGCCCACGCGGCCGAGCGGCACCTCGGCGATCGCCGCGTCGAAGAAGGCGGGCGGGGCCGACTCCATCAACGGGGTGTCGACGAGGCCGGGCATGACCGCGTTGACCCGGATGCCTTGCGTCGTTCCGAGCTCGAGCGACGCCGCCCGCGTGAGCCCGCGGAGGGCCCACTTGGACGACGTGTACGCCGCCGCCGCGTGTCCGGCGACGGCCGCGACCGAGCAGATGTTGACGATCGACGAGCCCGGCGGCATCAGGGGCGCGAGTGCCTGGATGCCCAGCATCGGGCCGGTGACGTTGATGTCGAAGGTCCGGTGCCACTGGTCGAGGGAGACGTGCGGGAGGCGCTCCCGGGCAGCGACCCCGGCGTTGTTGACGAGGCTGTCCACCCGGCCGTGCTCGGCGCGGATCCAGGTGGCCAGGTCGGCCCAGCCGTCCGGGTCGGTCACGTCGAGGTGGCGCTCGACCACCGGGACGTCCCAGCCGGCGCCCTCGGCGTCGAACGACTCGAAGTCCAGCACGTCGGTGGCGATCACCGTGGCGCCCTCGGCTGCCAGGGCGCGCGCCTCCTCTGCACCTTGGCCACGAGCGGCCCCGGTGACCACGACCACCTTGCCGTCGCAGCGACCCATGTCAGACGGGGGGCGCGACGAAGACGCCCTTGTCGGGGTCGTTGAAGGAGTCGCGGGCGATGATCTCCGACATCGGGTCGGCGGTGCCCCACTGGTCCTGGGTCATCGGGTCGGCGATGTCGTAGACGCTGGGGTGCCACGGGTCGGTCTCGATCTTCTCGAGCTCGGTCGTGTACTCCATCGTGTTGCCGCTGGGGTCGAGGAAGTAGGAGAACGTGTTGTTGCCGGCGTTGTGACGACCCGGGCCCCAGATCTTCTTGATGCCCGCGCGCATGACGCGGCCGGTGCCGCGCATGTACTCGTCCAGGCCGCGCATCTCGAAGGAGACGTGGTGGACCGAGGTGTGCGGGCCGCGGGCGATCGCGAGGCTGTGGTGCCAGTCGTTGCACCGCATGAAGTGCATCATCTCGCCCATGTGCTCGCCCCAGAGCGTGTCCGAGAGCTTGAAGCCGAGGGTGTTCTCGTAGAAGTCCCTGGTCCGGTTGGGGTCGTTGGAGTTCATCACGGCGTGCGAGATCCGCACGGGGATCGCCTCGCCCTCCTCGATCGCCCGGTGCTGGCGCGTCTCGACGTCGGTGGAGATCTCGATGGTCCGGCCGTCGATGTCGAAGAACCGGAAGCCGTAGCCGCCGCCCGCGGACTGGAGGGTGTCCGGCTCGCTGACGAGCTGGATCCCCTCGATGCCGAGCTTGGCGGCGAGCGCGTCCACAGCAGCGGTGTCGGTGGCGCCGAAGGAGATCAGGTCGAGTCGCTTCTCCTCGGCCTGGCGCAGCCGGACGACGTACTGCTCGGGCGACCCCTCGGCCGCGAAGTAGGACAGCCCGCTGTCGGTGCCCTGCTCGGTGAGGCCCCACGTGTCGCGGTAGAACGCGCGCTGGGTCTCGTAGTCGGTGACCGCGAGGTCGACGTGGCGCAGGTGGGTGATGCCGTGCTCGTTGAGGTGGCTCATGGTTCCTTTTCCGTTCGATTTGTCCGAGGACGCTCAGCCCAAGGTGGAGGCGCCGCCATCGACGACGATGTTGGTGCCGGAGACCCACGACGACTCGTCGGAGGCCAGGTAGATCGCCGCGTTCACGACGTCGGACGCCTGGCCGTGCCGGCCGAGCGGGATCCGGTCGAGGACGACCTTCTGCATGCGCTCGGGAGGGTCGGCCAGCAGTGGCGCGGTGTTGGGCGTCTCGGTCATGCCGGGACTGATGCAGTTGGCCCGGATGCCGTGCGGCCCGCCCTCGACGACCAGCTGGAGGGTGAGTGACATGACGCCTCCCTTGGCGGTGGAGTGGGCGTTCTGAGGCATGAACTCCACGCCCCTCATCGCGGCGATGGAGCCGACGTTGACGATCGACCCGCCTCCGCGCGCCTTGAGGTGCGACCAGGCAGCACGGACCGTGTAGTAGACGAGGCTCAGCTCGTTGCGCATCGTGAAGTCCCACTCCTCGATGCTCAGCTCGTCGATCGCGCCGAACCGCTGCGCCGAGGCGTTGTTGTAGAGCACGTCGAAGCCGTCGTACGTCGACGCGGCGACGTCCACCCAGGCGGCCGCGGCCGGGGCGTCACCGAGGTCCACGCCGCCCATGCAGGTGATCTCACCGCCCCCCGCCCGCACCGCGGCCTCGGTCGAAGCAGCCCCCTCGACCGACAGGTCGCAGCCCACGACGCGGGCGCCCTCGGCGCAGAACATCGACGCGGCGGTGACCCCCATGCCGCCACCCACGCCGGTGATCAGGGCGACCTTGCCCGCGAGCCGGCCCGCCGGCCTCGAGGCTCGCTGCGCTCGCACCTCAACCACCGAGGGCCGCCGTCCGGTCGAGGAGCTCGATGAGGTTGCCCTCGGGATCGGCGACGTAGGCCATGCGCACACCCGGTTCGGGAGAGGGGCGTGGTGACATCCGGTCCGTCGCACCGACCRCCACCAGGGCGTCGTACGCCTCGTCCACGACCGGCACGTCGAACGCGACGTGCCCGAAGCCACGCGTCAGCGCGGCCTCCACCGGGTTGGCGGCCTGCAGGCCGGCGACCGACCCCGAGCGGGACAGCAGCTCGATCCGGTAGCCGGACGGAGAGACGAGCATCGCGCCGTCGAGCTCGACATGTCCGAGGGCGAACTCGAACTCCACCTCCAGGTCGAGTGCATCGCAGTACCAGCGCTTCATGGCCTCGAGGTCGGCGACCGTGAGCCCCACGTGGTCGAAGGTGCTCATCCGGCGACCGGCTCGTTGACGTAGACGGTCCGGACGTTGGTGAACTCGCGAGTGCCCTCGGCCGACAGCTCGCGGCCGTAGCCGGAGCGGCCGATGCCACCGAACGGCAGGCGTGGGTCGGAGGCGACCATGGCGTTGACGAACAGGGCCCCGGAGCGGATCCGGCGACCCACGGCCAGCCCTCGGTCGGACTGCGACCAGACGGACGCACCGAGGCCGTAGGTCGTGTCGTTGGCGAGCTCGACGGCGTGGTCGTCGTCGCGGGCGCGCACGATCGCGGCGACCGGCCCGAACGTCTCCTCGACGAACGAGGTGGTGCCCGGCAGGACGTGGTCGAGCACCGTGGGCTCGAAGTAGAAGCCCGGTGCATCGATCGGCGAGCCGCCGCAGACCAGCTCTGCACCCTCGGCGACGGAGTCGGCGACCTGGCGTGCCAGGCCCGCCCGCAGGTCGTCGCGGGCCATCGGGCCGATGGTCGTCGTGGGGTCGGTCGGTGCGCCGACCACGAGCCCAGCCACCTGCTCGACGAAGAGCCGGACGAACTCGTCGGCAACCGGCTCAGCGACGATGAAGCGCTTCGCGGCGATGCAGCTCTGCCCGCCGTTGCCGTAGCGGGACTTCGCGGCGACCTTGGCGGCGCTGGCCAGGTCGGCGTCGTCGAGGACGACGAAGGGATCGGATCCGCCCAGCTCGAGGACGGATTTCTTCAGGAAACGTCCCGCGGCGGAGCCGATCGCCTCACCAGCGCGCTCGGACCCGGTCAGCGTCACCGCAGCGACGCGAGGGTCTCCCACGATCCGCGGCGTCATCTCACCGAGCTGCTCATCGGCGAGGACCAGGGTCGTGAAGAGGCCCGAGGGTGCACCGGCGTCGGAGAACAGCTTCTCGATGGCCAGCGCGCAGCCGGTCACGTTGGGAGAGTGCTTGAGCACTCCCGCGTCTCCGGCGACCAGGGCGGCGCACGCGAAGCGCAGCACCTGCCAGAAGGGGTAGTTCCACGGCATCACCGCGAGCACGACACCGATCGGCTCGTAGGACAGCCACGATCGGGCAGCGGCGGACGCGACCTCGTGGTCGGCCAACCACCCGGGCGCGGAGTCGGCGACGACGGCGCAGTTCCACGCGCACTTGTCGACCTCGGCCCGGGCCTCGGCGAGCGGCTTGCCCATCTCCGCGGTGATGAGGGCGGCGTACTCCTCACGCCGCTCGACGAGCAGCGTGCCGACCGAGCGCAGCAATTCGCAACGCTCCTCGAGGGGGACCTGTGACCACGCCTCGTACGCTGCGTGGGCCGCCGCGAGTGCGGCGTCGACCCCGGCCTCGTCGTGGGAGTCGTACGTCGCCAGCTCCGCGCCCGAGGACGGGTCGCGCGTGGTGATGGTCGGCGACATCAGAGCCCCTCCGCGAGGGCGAGCACGCCGAGGCCGGCCGGGGCCTCACGGCGTCGCGCGGCGGGCGCGGCGGGCACGTCCTCCGGGTCCTCCACGACGGTGTTGCGGATCGTGCCGATGTTCTCGATGGTCATCTCGACCACGTCCCCGACCTCGAGTGGCGGCGGGGTGAGGCGGCCCGTACGGCCCCAGGACTCGGCCAGGGACCCCGACGCGCAGGTGCCGGAGGCGAGCACCTCACCGGCCTTGACCCACGAACCCCGGGACGCGTGCGAGACCAGCTGCTCGAAGGACCAGCTCATGTGTCCGGACCGGTCGGCGCCGACCCGCTCGCCGTTGACGGAGACCGCCATGCCCAGGTCGAGGAAGCCCTCCTCGTCGCGGAAGCCGTCGAGCTCGTCGGCGGTCACGACCCATGGGCCGATCGTGGTGGCGAAGTCCTTGCCCTTCGACGGGCCGAGCTTCAGCCTCATCTCGCGTCCTTGGACGTCGCGGGCCGACCAGTCGTTCATCACGCAGTAGCCGCCGATGGCCGAGCGCGCCTCCTCGGCAGTGGCGTTGCGGACGTCGCGGCAGACCACCGCGGCGATCYCGAGCTCGAAGTCCAGCCGCTCGGTGTCCGGCGGCATCGCGACATCGTCGAAGGCCCCCGTCACGGCGTGCGGCGCCATGAACAGGAACACCGGGGCGGTGTACCAGTCGTCCGGGACGCCGGGGTTCCCGTGGCCGCGCTCCATCCCGTCCACATGAGCCTCGAAGGTGAGGAAGTCCCGCATCGCCGGCGGGTAGACCGGCGGGAGCAGCACGACCTCGTCCGGCTGGTGGCCGTCGGACTGGGCGGCCACGTCAGCGGCCAGCTCGCGCGCCTCCGGCTCCGCGGCAAGGAGCTCCACGAGATCGGTCCCGTCCTCGAAGGGGTGCACCCACCAGGTGCGCCCCTCCCCCACGACGAGGCCGACGCGACGCACGTCGGCTGCGTCGTCGATCAGCCGGAAGGCGGCGAGCTTCATCGGAGCCCTCAGCCGCCGATCGTCTCGTAGAAGGCACGCTCGCGGTTGGCCAGCACGGGGATGGCCTGCTCCAGCGCGTACTGCTTGAAGTGGTCGGAGGCGCCGTGCGCGGCATAGGCGTCCTCGTCGTCGTAGATCTCGAAGAGACGGAACACGGAGGTGTCGGACGGGTCCTGGAAGGCCTGGTAGAAGCGGTTCCCCGGCTCCTCCCGCGAAGGCGGGGTGAGCTTCTCGATGGCGTCGAGGACGACATCCTCCGAGCCGGGCTGGGCGGTCCACGTGGCACTGACTACATAGGGCATGTCGCCAAGTCTGTGGCGACCGGCACGGCCGGCGGAAAGCATTGGCGCCGATACCTGCCATCGGCGTGAACCGGGTTCCGCGTGATCGCAGTCACAGGTTCGCTATGACCCACGACACAGGCAGCGAGCCGCTGCCGCGTACCCCCAGGAGATGCCATGCAGCACCGCCAGAACCTCCGTCGAGCGGCCGTCGCGGCCGTCGCGGTCGGCACGCTCTTCTCGCTCGCCGCCTGCGGCAGCGACCCGGAGCCTGCCAACGGCGCCACGGACACCAGCACGGACGGCGGCTCGGACGACGCCAACAAGACGATCGTGTTCTCGCCACTGGGCCTGCAGATCCCCGCGATGAAGCAGCTCTCCGAGGGCGTCCAGGGCTACGGCCAGAGCAAGGGCTACGACGTCACCGTCCAGGACCCGAAGCTGGACGCCCAGAAGCAGGTCACCGACCTGCAGACGGTCATCGAGTCGGGCAAGGCCGCCGGCGTGTGGTCGATCGCCATCGCCCCGCCGGCCATGTCGGCCCTGGTGCAGACCGCGCTCGACAAGGACGTCCCGATCATCCTCAACGGCACGCCCGAGGACTACGGCCTGGACGGCCTGGAGCCGGGCGTCTCGTTCTCGACCATCGACTACGAGGCCGAGGGCCAGGCAGCGGGCGAGGAGCTCGGCAACTGCATCAACGAGCGCTACGACGGCGCGGGCACCGTGCTGTTCGGTGAGTCCGCGCCCGGCACGGCCGGCAAGGAGCCGTTCGAGACCGCCGTCAAGAAGGCTCTCGCCGAGACCGCCCCGGACGCCGAGATCGTCTCCACCTTCACCGTGAGCGATCGGGGCGCCGCCCAGACCGACGTGGGCAGCGCACTCCAGGGCAACCCCGACCTCAACGCCGTCTTCGGCCAGAACGACGAGGGCGCACTCGGCACCGTCGGTGCCTTCAAGGCCGCCGGCAAGGACGTCCCTTGCATCACCGAGGGCGGCGGCAACGAGGAGACCCTCGCGGCGGTCGAGTCCGGTGACATCTACGCCGTGGTCGCCCTGCAGTTCGCCGATGACATGGCCCAGTCGTTCGACGCGCTGACCGCGATGATCGACGACCCCGAGGCCGCCGGCGTGCAGCTGACTGTTCCCCAGGAAGTCGTGAAGGCAGACGGGTGACCCTCGTGTCCAGCTCCGAAGTGAAGCCTGCGGCGACCGAGGCGGGGGCCGACGCCCCTGCCCCGGTCCCCACCGGGCACGACGTCCCGCGCACGGTCTCGGTGCTCGTCTTCCTGCGCGACCGCGGCATCTTCATGTTGTGGGGCCTGCTCATCGCCGTCTTCGCCTTCTGGTGCTCGCCCTACTTCTTCACGGTCGACAACGCCCTGCTGATCGCGAACGCCGGTGCCCTGACGGCGCTGTTCGCAGCAGGCGTCGGCGTCGGCATCATGACCGGCGTCCTCGACCTGTCGCTGCCGGGCACGGCGGCGATCGCGTCGTGCGTCTGCGGCTGGCTGCTGACCAACGGCTACTCCACCTGGCTCGCCCTGCTGGCGGGTCTGGCCTGCGGCGTCGTGGTCGGCCTGGTCAACGGCCTCATCACGCTCCGTGGCTTCAACCCGATCATCGTCACGATCGGCACGCTCTCGGTGCTGACCGGTCTGGCGGCGGTCGTGGCGGGGGGCTACACGTTCCCCGGCCTCACCCAGCTCGAGTTCATGGGCACCCACCGCTACCTGCGGATCGGCGAGAGCGGCGAGACCTTTCCCGGCATCCCGGCACCGGTCTTCATCGTGGCAGTCGTCTTCGTCGTCGGCACGATCTTCCTGACCCGGACGCGAGACGGCCTGCGGCTGATGGCCGTCGGCGCGAACGCGGAAGCCGTACGTCGTGCCGGGATCCCCAGCACGCGCTACACGGTGCTCGGGTTCGTCATCTCGGGGTTCCTCGCCGCAGTCGGTGGCCTCGTCAACACCGCCAACGTGACCGAGGCCAACCCCGCGGCGAGTCCGGCGATCATCTTCACCGCGCTGACGGCCGTCGCCCTCGCGGGCGTCAGCCTCACCGGTGGTCGCGGCAGCCTGCCACGGGTGCTCGTCGGCGCCCTGGTCCTCGCGACCATCGCCAACGGCCTCACCATCCGCGGCATCCAGCCCTACTGGGCCACCGTCGCGACCGGCGCGCTGCTGATCTTCTCGTTGATGTTCGAGCGAGTCCTGCAGAACAGCGTCTCCGAGCGGCTGATGTCCGCCAACCTGTCCGTCCACGAGAAGCAGGGGTGACCCCATGACCACCACCGACACCCCCGCGCTGGCGCTCTCCGACATCGGGATGCACTACGGCTTCGTCCGCGCCCTCGACGGCATCGACATCCATGTGATGCCCGGTGAGGTCGTCGCCCTGCTCGGCGACAACGGCGCCGGCAAGTCCACGCTGCTCAAGGTGATGTCCGGGGCGCACAAGCCGTCGCACGGCAGCATCCGCGTCCACGGTGTGGAGCACTCCTTCCAGGCACCGAGCGACGCGTCCTCGGCCGGCATCCAGATGGTCTACCAGGACCTCGCCCTCGTCGAGCCGCAGGACATCTCGACCAACCTCAACATGGGCCAGGAGACGCTCCGCAAGGGGCCGCTCGGCTGGCTGGGATTCGTCGACCGCAAGGCGATGCGGCGCAGCTCCGAGGCCGAGCTCGACCGGCTCGGCGTACGCACGGCTCCGATGACCCGCCCGGTCGAGATGCTCTCCGGCGGCCAGCGCCAGGTGGTCGCCCTCGCCCGCAGCGCGATCCGCGTCAACGGCGAGCAGGGAGGCGTGCTGCTCCTCGACGAGCCGACCGCCGCCCTGGGCTACGAGCAGACCAGGAACGTGCAGAGCCTGATCCGGCGGATGGCCGACCAGGGCATCGCGATCGTGATCGTCACGCACGACCTGCCGCTCTGCTACGAGGTCGCCGACCGCATCGTCATCCTCAACCGCGGCCGCAAGGTCGCCGACGTCCCGGCCGCGGGCTGCGAGCGGGACCACGTCGTCGGCTGGATCACCGGATCCCGCGCCTCCATGTTCGCCGTCCCGGCCGAGGGCTGAGTCGTGTCCGTCGCCCCACCCACTCCCAGGAGCAACCATGTCTGAGTCACCCGTCACCAAGGTCGTCATCATCGGCGGCGGAATCGCCGGCGGCGTCCTCGCGCTCGGGCTGCGMCAGCGCGGCGTGGACGTGGTGCTCGTCGACCAGCGCACCGAGCTCGGCGGCGTGGGTCACGGCATCACGCTCCAGGGCAATGCACTGAAGGCGTTCGACTCCGTCGGGCTCTACGACCGGCTCAAGGAGCGCGGGTTCCCGTTCAGCCACCTGCGGATGAAGTCGCCCGACGGCCACGTGATCGCCGAGATGCCGACGCCGCCGATGGGCGGACCGAACCTGCCCGGAACCATGGGCGCCGTCCGCGGCGACATCGCCGACCTGCTCGAGGAGATGCTGGCCGAGGCCGAGGTCGACGTACGCCTCGGAACGACGCTCACGGCCATCGAGGACCACGGCGACTCGGTCTCCGTGACCCTCGCGGACGGCACCGTCGAGACGGCGGACCTGCTCGTCGGCGCCGACGGCATCCGGTCCACGGTGCGCGAGATGATCGGCATCGACACGAAGCCGCACCCGGTGGGCATGGGCATCTGGCGCACCGTCGCCAAGCGTCCGCCCGAGATGGACTGCTCCGAGCTCTACATGGGCGGCCCGAAGTACAAGGCCGGTTACACCCCCATCTCGGACGACCTCTGCTACGCCTTCCTCCTGGAGGAGAACCTCGACCGCTCCTTCATCGGCGAGGGACCCCACGGCGCCCTGCTCAAGGAGCGCGGTCAGGGCTACGGAGGCATCTGGGGCCAGGTCCGCGACAGCCTCGCCGACGACGCGATCGTCAACTACGCCTGGATCGAGGCCATCTGCGTCGACGCCCCGTGGCATCGCGGTCGCACGATCATCATCGGGGACGCCGCACACGCCTGCCCGCCCCTCATCGCCCAGGGCGCCGCGATGTGCGCCGAGGACGCCGTCGTACTGGCCGAGATGCTCACCTCGGGCGACGCCGTCGACGACGTGCTCCCGGCCTTCATGGCCCGCCGTTTCCCGCGGGTGAAGATGGTGCTCGACAACAGCCTCACCCTCGCCGAGTGGGAGATGCACCCCGAGACCCCCGGCGCCGACCCCGGCCGGATCATGGGCCAGACGCTCGGCGCGCTCGTGGCGCCGGCCTGATGATCGAGCTCGGAGCGGACGGCTTCGAGAAGGCACGGGTCGACCGCATCTTCAACCGTCGGCTCACCGACCGGCAGCCGGCGGCGGTCGTGCGACCGACCACCGAGGCCGGGGTCGTCGAGGCCGTGCGGCACGCGAAGGCGCACGGCCGGCAGGTCGCGGTCCGCTCCGGCGGCCACAGCTGGGCGCAGTGGTCGGTCCGCACCGATGCCCTGGTCATCGACCTGGGCGACTTCCGGGAGCTGTCGTACGACGACGAGAGCCAGGTCGTCTCCGCGACCCCGTCCGTCCAGGGCGGCCTGGAGCTCGGTCCGTTCCTCGAGGAGCGCGGCCGGTTCTTCCCCGGCGGGCACTGCCCGAGCGTCGGGATCGGTGGCTTCCTGCTGCAGGGCGGCCAGGGGTGGAACGCCCGCGGCTGGGGCTGGGCGGCGGAGTACGTCGTCGCCATCGACGTGGTGACCGCCGACGGCGAGCTCGTCCGGGCCTCGGAGGTCGAGAACGCCGACCTGTTCTGGGCCGCGCGTGGTGCCGGTCCGGGCTTCTTCGGCGTGGTCACCCGCTTCCACCTCCGCACCCTGCCGCGCCCCCAGCACCTCGGGCTGACGGTGCAGGCGTTCGACCTCACCGACTTCGACGAGGTGATGACGTGGCTGCACGACACCCACCACACGGTCGAGGACACCGTCGAGATCGTGGCGCTGACCAAGACCGACCTCGCCATCTCGCCGACCCCGGTGCTCCTGGTGACCGCACTGGCCCTGGTCGACTCCGAAGAGGACGCCCGGAGGGCGCTGGCTCCGTTCCGTGCCAACCCGGTCCTGCCGCGAGCACTCATGGCGCTCGACGCCGTCCCCACCACGATCGCCGAGCAGCGTGCGCGGCAGCTGGAGGACAACCCGGAGGGCCACCGCTGGGCGGTCGACAACGCCTGGCTGTCCGGTGCGGCGGGCGACGTCGTGCCTGCGATGCGTCGCGCGTTCACGACGCTCCCCCACCCCAAGGCCTTCACCATCTGGTTCTCGATGGCCCCGCTGCGGGACCTGCCCGACATGGCGTTCTCGATGCAGTCCGAGATCTACCTCGCCGCCTACACCTGCTGGGACGACGAGGCGGACGACGAGCGTTGCCGCGACTGGCTCGACGGTGCGATGGCCGACCTCGAGCCGGTGACGGTCGGTCAGTACCTCGGCGACTCCGACCTGTCGCACCGCCAGGTGAGGTTCATGTCGGACGAGCACTGGGCCCGGCTGCAGGAGATCCGCGCCGCGCGGGACCCGCACCGCATCTTCGTCGGTCACCTGGCGGGCGAGGACGGCCCCACGAACCGCAACCACTGGGAGAAGGAGACAAGCCGGAGATGACGGCACTGCACCACATCGGCTACTACGTCGACGACCTCGAGGCGGCCGTCGACCGAGCCGTCCGGGACCTCGGCATCGGGCCGTTCCTCCGCCACGAGCACATCACCTTCGACGAGTTCACGTGCGCCGACGGCGTCGCCGACGGCACCCCGGTGGTCTTCGACCACAGCGCGGCCTTTGCGGCGTGGGGACCGCTGGTGCTGGAGCTCGCCGAGGTGCACGACATCGACGACGGGCTGGCCCGTGCGTACGGCGTCGTACCGGGTGCGGTCAGCCACGTCTCGTGGATCGTCGACGACCTCGCCGCCGAGGCGGAGCGGCTCGCCGCACTCGGCTGCGAGCCCATCAACACCGCGCGCACCGGGCCGATCCACGTCTCGTGGCACACCGGCGGTCCCCTGTTCCCGCACCCGATCGAGGTGCACGAGTCCAACGTCGCCATCGACGGCATGTACGCCCGTCTCGCCGCCCTGGCGGAGGGCTGGGACGGCGTGACCGACCCCATCCTGCCGATGCGCCCGCCCGAGGGCCAGCCGTGACGCGACCGTTCCGGTTCGGCATGCTCTCAGGTGCCGCTGACACCGAGGGCTGGCGGCACGACGTCGCACGCGCGGAGGACGAGGGCTACTCGACCATCGTGCTGACCGACCACCTCGACCTGTCGGGGGCTCACGTCACCCGTCTGTCCTGGTTGCCGGCATTCGCAGACGCGCTGTCCCGGACCACCACCCTGCACGCGTCCGTGATGGTGGCCAACCAGGATCTCCGGCACCCGGCGGTGCTGGCGCGGGAGGTGACGACCCTCGACCGGCTCAGCGGCGGACGGATCGAGCTGGGCATCGGCGCGGGACACGTCGAGCACGAGTACGCGTGGTCCGGCATCGCCTTCGACCCCGCCGGCGTCCGCGTCGACCGGTTGGCGGAGTACACCTCCGTCGTCCGCGGGCTCACCACCGCGGGTCCGGACACGTTCTCGTACGAGGGCACGCACTTCACCGTCACCGACATGCCGGTCTCGCCGCTGCCGACCGAGGGTCGGCTCCGGCTCATGGTCGGCGGTGGCCGTCCTCGGGTGCTCTCGATCGCCGCCACCCAGGCCGACATCGTCAACCTCAACGTCATCAAGGACGACGGACCGGCCGAGGAGGTCCTCGCCGAGAAGGTCGGCTGGGTCGCGGCCGCTGCGGGTGACCGGATGGCCGAGATCGAGCTGGCCATGTCGGTGCCGGTCGTGGCCGGCGGGCCGGGCGCACCGACGGCCGCGTTGGAGCAAGCGGTCGCCCGCGACCCCTTCGCGCAGCGACTCGCCACGCGCATGGGGATGGAGGCGCTCGCCGCAGCGGCGACCACCCTCGCCGGGTCGACCACCGCGATCGTCGACAGGCTCCAGGAGTGGCGCGAGCGCCACGGCATCAGCTACGTCGTCGTACCGGCCGCCGCCGCGGACGCGATGGCGCCGGTGCTGGCACGGCTCACCTGAGCGATCAGGCGCTGTCCCGCGCCAGCTCGCCGGCCAGCTCGTCGAAACGCGCGAACAGCCAACGGTGGGCGGGGTCGGAGAGCCGGTCACGCCCGAACCAGTAGCCCTCGGCCAGCACGACCTCCCCGAACGGTGGCTCGACCGCCACGAGCGGACCTCCGTCGCGCATGTGCATGCGCGCGAGCTTCTCCGGGACCACCGCGACCATGTCGGTGCCGGCGACGACGAAGGGAAGCGGCAGGAAGCCGTGCACCTGGAGTGCCACGTGGCGGGAGATGCCGAGCTCACCGAACGCTCGATCGGCCGGCGTGAGGATGCCGGGGCCGAACCCCGCGACCGCGTGCGGCACCTCGGCCAGCGCCTCGGCGCTGAACCGGCCGTCCTCGATCCGCGGGTGGTCGGCGTCAGCGATCAGCACCATCCGGTCGCGCCACAGCGGTCGCGACTCACCGGGGAAGCCGAAGCCGAGCGGGGCGATCAGCGCGTCGAAGTCGACCAGCACCTTGTCGGAGCTGCGGATGTCCGGACCCAACCCGTCGATCGTGAGCCGCACGCCCGGGGCGGTCGACGCGATGAGCCGGAGCAGGGGTTCGTGGACGACGGAGATCGCGTAGTCGCTCATCGACAGCCGGAAGGTCCGGATGCTCTCGCGCGGGTCGAAGTCGTCCTCGAGGTGCAGGGCGCGGCTCAGCAGGCGCACGGAGTGCTGAACCTCGGGCAGCAGCTCCCGTGCGAACGGCGTGAGCACGTAGTCACGCCCCGAGCGCACCAGCAGCTCGTCGTCGAAACGGCGGCGCAGCCGTGCGAGTGCCGCGCTCATCGCCGGCTGGCTCAGCTCGAGGCGCTGCCCGGCGCGGGTGACGTTGCCCTCCTCCAGCAGGACCTTGAGCGAGAGGAGGAGGTTGAGGTCAGTTCCTCCCAGGGTCACGACGATGAGACTACTGTCACTTCCTGTGCGAGAGAGGCTGCGCGAGGTCGACGCGAACCTGTTGTTGTCCCTCCATGCCCTGCTCGAGGAGAAGAACCTCACCCATGCCGGTGAGCGGATGACCATGAGCCAGCCCGCGATGAGCGGCGCCCTGGGCCGCCTGCGCAAGCACTTCGACGACGAGCTGCTCGTGCGCGTCGGGCGCGGCTTCGAGCTGTCCCCGCTGGCCGAGCAGCTCAAGTCCGACGTCGCCGAGGCGGTCGAGGCCGCGGAGGCGCTCCTGGGCAACCAGCGCGAGTTCGACCCGTCCTCCAGCGAGCGCCGCTTCTCGGTGAGCATGTCCGAGTACGCGATGACGGTGCTGTCCGAGCCACTGATGACCCATCTCGGCGAGCAGGCGCCCGGCTGCTCGCTGGCCCTCGATCCTGTCGACGCGGGACCGAGTGGCTTCGAGGCGCAGCTCCTGCGACGCGACCTGATCATCGGCCCGCTGGGCTTCGACTTCCCCGGACGGACCCAGCCCGTCTTCACCGACGAGCTCGTGTGCGTCGTCGACCGCGCCAACCCGCGACTCGTCGACGGGGCCCTGTCGATGGGGGACCTCAACGAGATGCCCCACGCCGTCGCGGAGTTCGGCGCCGCCGTGGCCGGCGGACGTCGCCGGCCGCTGGAGATCGAGCTGGAGCGCGTCGGCATCAGCGGCCGCAACGTCCGCGTCCAGGTCATGAGCCTCTTGGTGCTCCCCTTCGCGGTCAGCGGCACCGACATGTGCGCCTTCGTGCCGTCCCGGCTGGCCCACCGCTGCGTCGACATCCTCGGCCTGACCGTGGCGGCAACACCGGTCGAGACCGTGCGGATCACCGAGGCGGCGCACTGGCACCCGCGTCGCGACACCGAGCCGGCGGTCGTCTGGCTGCGCCAGCTGCTCTACGACGTCGCCGTCGCCGTCGAGGACGAGGTCGAGGGCGACTGAGCTGACAGCCACCGTCGGCGGAGGACGTGCGCGGCCGACTTGGGTCGCCGGTCCCGGGTGAAGATCCCCTTGGTGTTGCCGTCCACCCGCGTGAGGCCCGGCACGGTGGCGAAGTCGGCGAAGGTCCAGACGTGCTCCCCCACCACCCCTGCGACACGGTCGAAGACGCGATGCGACATCTCGAGGACGGCCGCCTGGTACTCCTCGGTCCACGGCTCGCCCAGGGCGCCRTGCCGACCGGGCAGTGCGTCGGCGCCGTACTCGGTCACGAGGACGGGTTTGCCGAGCGCGGCCCATGCGACGAGCTCTGCCTCCAGCGCGGCCTCCGCGGCGACCAGGTCGCCGTGATGGACGTACCACCCGAAGTAGCGGTTGACCATGGTAAGGTCGCACAGCTCGGTGACGCGGCACCGGTCCGGCGGCGCGAGGAACATGTTGACGATGCCGACCGGCCGCGTGGGGTCGAGCTCTCGCGTCAGGTCGAGCAGTGGGGCGAAGTAGTCACGCGACTCTGCGCTCGTGGTCTCCGGCTCGTTCGCGATGCTCCACACGACGACGCTCGGGTGGTGCCGGTCGCGGTCGACGAGCTCCCGGATCGCCTGGGCGTGCACCTCCTGGGTCAGGTCGCTGATCGTGTCCGGCGAGTACGTAGGTCGCTTGTCCGCGCCGATCATGCCGCCGGCGAGCGGCAGGTTCAGGCCGACCGCCGCGGTCTCGCCGATCACGACGACACCGTGCCGGTCTGCGTGGTCGAGGACCTCCTCGGCGTGCGGGTAGTGCGCGGTCCTGAGGGAGTTGGCTCCCGTCCACGCCATCAGCTCGAAGTCGTGGACCATCAGGACGTCGTCGTGGCCCTTGCCCCTGACCGCCGACTCCTCGTGCTTGCCGAACCCCCGGAAGTGGAACGGCTCGCCGTTGATGAGGAACTCCTGACCACGGACCTCGACCGTGCGGACACCGACCGCTTGGCGGTAGGTGTCGACCAGCGTCGTACCGTCCATCAGGGATGCGGTCAGCTCGTAGAGGTAGCCCTCTCCGGGACGCCACGGATGGACGTCGGCGAGGGCGAGTGTCCCCGACCGCCCCGAGCCGGTGACGACCACGCGGCCCTCCTGGTCGCGCAGCGTCACGGTGGTCTCCATGTCGCCCGTGGACGCGGTGATGTCGTAGTGAACGAGGCCGGTGCTGCCGTCGAGGTCCGTGGTCACCCGCAGGTCCTGGAGGTGATCACGCGGCGTGCTGTACACCCAGGCCGATCGCGCCAGCCCGGCATGGTTGAAGAAGTCGTGCCCGTACTTCTGCCGGCGACCTCCGGGAGCGTCGAGCACCTCGCCCGGCGGAAGCGAGGTCCAGGTCAGCTCGTTGTTCACCACCACGGTGACCCGGACCGGGCTTCCCGGCTCCAGCCACGCGGACACGTCGGCCTCGAACGGCGTGTAGCCGCCCTCGTGGCTCATCACCTCGGTCTCACCGACCCACACCGTGGCCCGATGGGTGGCCGAGTCGAACCTGAGCACCACCCGGCGGCCCCTCCACCCGGCCGGGACGTGCACGACACGCTGGTACCACACGTCCCCGACGTGGTCGCGGTGCTCGGGACTCGGGACGATCTCGTTGTAGCTGGCCGGCACGGGCATCTGCCGGGCGCCCGGGAGCGGCCCGAGGTGCCAGCCGTCCCGCCGTCCGACGCCGTCGGGGTCGAGCACGAACGACCAGGGCCCGTCGAGGCGACGGCAGTCGCGGGCTGCGCTGTCCTGGGGGCGGAGCATCAGTCCACCGCCTCGGCGGTGACCGCGGCGCGGGGCTCCTCCACGCGCCGGCTCAGCCCTCTGCGGCTGACCGTGAAGCCGAGCGCCGACGAGCACGCCATCACCACGGCGGGGACGAGGGCCGAGTCCTCGCCCCCGAGTCCCACCAGCGGTGAGACGACGGCGCCGAGGGCGAACTGTGAGAAGCCCAGCACGGCGCTGCCTGCACCCGCGACCGGCCGCACCTCGGCCATCGCGAGGGCTGCGGCGTTGCCCATGATGCCGCCGTTGCTGAGCACCGCGACGAAGATCGGCACCGGATAGGTCCAGGCCGGCGCGTGGGCTGCGGCCAGCAGCACGAACGACAGGGTGGACGCGAGCTGGAGGGTGATGCAGGCCCGGAGGATCCGGGCCGGCGCCCAGCGGTCGACGAGCCTGCTCGAGACGTAGCCCGCGGCGATCAGGCCGGCAGCGTTCACGCCGAACGCGACGCCGTACTGCACCTCGTCGAGTCCCACGACGTCCTGGTAGAGGAACGGCGAGGCGGAGATGTAGGCCATCATCACGCCGAACGAGAACGCGAGGACCAGCACCGGTCCGCAGTAGGCGTGGTTGGCGACGACCGACCGCATGTCGACGAGGGGTGACGACTCCCCCGCGCTGCGTCGCTCGGGCGGGTGGGTCTCGTCGAGCACCACCACGACCGCCACGAGCATCGCGGCGCACAGCCCGGCGACCGTCCAGAGCATCCCCCTCCAGCCGACCGACCCAGCGAGGAGCCCTCCCACCAGCGGCGCCAGCACGGGCGCGATGCCGCCCACGGTCAGCATGAGCGTGAAGGCGCGAGCGGCGGCGCGACCCGTCGCCACGTCCGAGATGACCGCCCGTCCGATCACCATGCCGCCGGCGCCGGCGAACCCCTGCACCGCGCGCGCGGCGACGAGCACGGGCAGGCTCGGGGCGACTGCGCAGACGACGCCGGCGACCACGCACACCGTGGCGCTCGCGAGCAGCGGCGTACGACGTCCGTACCTGTCCGAGAGCGGCCCCATGACGAGCTGGCCCAGGGCGAGCCCGACCAGGAACGACGTGAGGGTCAGCTGTACGCCGCTGGGTCCAGCGCCCAGGTCGGTCCCGATCGCCGGGAAGCCCGGCAGGTAGAGGTCCGTCGCGACCGGTGCCACCGCGGCCAGCGACGCGAGGACCAGCAGCAGGGGCAGCCGCACCTCCCGGCTCGTCTCCTCTGTCACGTCGCCAGTGAAGCAACGCCGAGGCATGCGCGGAACGAGCCGTCGCGCATGCCTGTGATCGGTGCTCGTGATGGCCGTGAGCCTTGTGGCGACGGTCACGGTCGGGCTGACTTGGCGCATGACCTGGGATGACGGAACGGCCTACCTCGACGAGCTCGCGCCGGGCGTGTACGCCTACGTGCAGCCGGACGGCGGCTGGATGGTGAACAACTGCGGAGTCGTCGTCGACGGATCGGGCGACGCCGTGCTGGTGGACACCACGTCGACCGAGAAGCGCAACCGCTCCCTCCTCGCCGAGGTGGCCGGGGTCGCCGCGCGCGACCCGAGGATCCTGGTCAACACCCACCACCACCCGGACCACACCTACGGCAACGGCTTCCTTCCGGACTCCACCACGATCATCGGTCACCACCTCTGTCGCGAGGGCGTCATCCGGGCCCAGCTCAAGGCGACTGCCGAGCTCTCCGCCGACTACGGCGACCTGGTCGTCCGCCCGCCCGACCTCACCATCGACAGCAACGTGACGCTGCACCTGGACGAGTTCCCCGTGGAGCTGAAGATCATGGGACCGGCCCACTCGACCAACGACATCGGCGTCTGGCTGCCGGACCAGAAGGTCATGTTCGCCGGCGACCTGGCCTTCTCGGGCGGCCACCCGATCTTCCTCGAGGGCTCGCTGGCCGGCTTCCGGACCGCCGCGGAGCGGATGAAGGCACTCGAGCCGAACGCACTGCTGCCCGGCCACGGCCCCGCCTGCCGCGGCGACGAGGTCGGGCAGGTCCTCGACGACCTCATCGGCTACGTCGACTGGATCGCCGACCTCGCCCGCGAGTCGTACGCCGCAGGGCTCACCCCGCTCGAGGCCGCCCAGAAGGCCGCCGGCGGTCCCTACGCCGACTGGCCCGAAGGCGAGCGCGTCGTGTGCAACCTGCACCGGGCCTACGTCGAGCAGAACCCCGACTACGTGTCGCCGACGCCGCTGATCATCCCGGCGCTGTGGCCGGAGATGGTCGCGCTCAACGGCGGCCCGATCGTCAGCCACGCGTGAGCGCGCGTCTCCTCGCCGGACTCCACCCGGCCCCTGGCGGCGTCGAGGTCGACAGTGTCTACACGCTCGGCATCTCCTGGTCCTGATCCCGGAGCACGTGGATCCCCGGTCCGACCTCCTGGGTCGTGCCGCTCGGCAGCACCACCTCGGCGGCGCAGCCCTCGGGCACCCTGATCGTCAGCTCGAAGCCGTCGGTGGCGTCCCACGCCACCGCGATGCTTCCGTGGACCGACACGTGCTCGGTCCGCGCCCGGGTGATCCCGCCGCCGGGCAGCGGCGCGACGCGGAACCGCGTCCACGTCGGCTCCAGCCGCTGGAGCCCGGCGACGTGACGGTGCAGGAACGAGATCACGGCGCCCTTGGAGTAGTGGTTCAGCGACTCGTGGACCGAGCCGTCGGCGCCCACGCCGTCCCAGCGCTCCCAGACGGTGGTGGCGCCCCGGTCGATCATGGTCAGCCACGACGGCTCGGAGTCCTGGAGCAGCAGCTCGTAGGCCAGGTCGAGGTGGCCGTGGTCGGCGAGCATCGGCAACAGGTCGGGGGTGGACAGGAAACCGGTCGTCAGGTGGGTGCCGGCCGCGCGGACGAGGACGGCCAGGTCGTCCCCGGCGCGCTGCCGGTGCTCCTCGGGGACCAGTCCGAACGCCAGGGCTCGCACCAGGGTGGCCTGGGTGTGCGGGGTGATCCGCCCGTCCGGCGTGACGAACTCCTCCTGCCAGGCGTCGCGGGCACCGTGCGAGAGCTCGTCGTACTTCTCGGCCTCGGCGTCGCGGCCGATCAGCCGCGCGATGCGGGCCGCGTGACCTGCGGTCCAGGAGTAGAAGGCCGTGGCGACGTCCGACTTGTCTGCGCCGATGAAGGCCGCGAAGTCCTGGGGCTCCCCGCCGGGCTCGAGCCACTCGCCCCAGTGGAACCCGGTGTCCCAGAGGTATCGCTCGTGGGCCTCGGGCTCGGGGCGCTCGGCGACCCGGTCGGGATGCCTGTCCTGCGAGGCCATCCGCTCGACCCGCTCGAGCCAGCCCACCATCGCGGGCCAGATCTCGGCCAGGGTCGAGGTGTCCCCGTACTCGCTGTAGAGCTCCCACGGGACGAGCACGATGGCGTCACCCCAGCCGGCGGAGCCGTTCATCTTCTCGAGGAAGCCGGTCTTCTCAGCGATCGGCATCGGCGCCATGTTGCCGAGGTTGCCGTCGGCCCACTGAGCGCCCGCCAGGTCGCGCAACCACTTCAGCGAGAAGCCCTGGACGTCGTAGAGGTACGACGCCGTCGGCACGTAGAGCTGCCAATCACCCGTCCATCCCGCCCGCTCGCGCGTGGGGCAGTCCGTGGGGATGTCGCAGGCGTTTCCGCGGAAGCTCCAGACCGCCGCGTCGTGGAGGCGGTCGAGCCGGTCGACGTCGCACCCGAACCAGCCACGGGGCTCCAGGTCGGTGTGCACGACGACCCCGGTGACGTGGTCGGCGGACAGTGGACCGGGGTGGCCCTCGATCCGGACGTAGCGGAAGCCGTGCGTGGTGAACCGCGGCTCGAAGACATCCCCCTCGAGGCCGGCTGAGACGACACCGTCGACCTGGCCCGCGCTCAACGGCTCGGGCAGGAACGGCATCGCGGGCTGGAGGTGCGTCATGGTGACGTCGCCATCGGGGCCCAGGGCCTCGCCGTGCGTCAGGGTGATGTCCGTGCCGGCGGGTCCGAGGCTGGTGAGCCGCACCCTGCCGTTGATGTTCTGGCCGAGGTCGACCACGAAGACGCCGGGACGTGGCTCGGTCACCGCGACCGGGCGCAGCTCCTCCACCGGGCGGACCGGTGGTGCCGGGGAGATCACCAGGGCGTCGTACCCCCGATCGCTGGTGGTGACAGGCTGCCAGCGGTGGGCGTCGACGAGGCGGCGGTCCTCGCGCTGTCCCTCGATCAGGTCCGCGGCCACGATGTGGGTGGGCGACCACTGCCAGCCGTCGTTCGTGCCGAGGACCCTGGTCGTGCCGTCCTCGTGCTCGAGCTCGAGCTGTGCCAGGAGCGCCGTGTCGGTCCCCCACTGGTCGGAGGCGCGGAGAATGCCGACCTGGCCGCGGTACCAGCCGTCCGCGAGCAGGGCGTCGAGGTGGTGCGTGCCTTCCTCGAGCAGGTCGGTGACGTCGTAGGTCTGCACCTGCGTGCGGTGGGCGTACTCGGTGAAGCCGGGCGTCAGCTCGTCGGCGGTTACCCGGGCGCCGTCGAGCTCGAGCTCGTAGATCCCGTGCGCCGTCGCATGCAGCGTCGCCCTGCGCACGGGGCGATCGACGACCACGTCACCCCGCAGCCGGTACGCCGGCCGGTGGCCCGGCCGATCCCCTGTCGCCGTCGGCGAGATCCATTGCGCCTGCCACTCGATCGTCACGACTCCAGCGAACCGCACCGACGGACCCGGCGGAACGGCGCATGCGTGATGCCAGCCATAGGCCCGAAGACCGTCAGCCAGCGGCGAAGACCTCCCGCGCGATGCGGAAGGCGGTGTTGGCGTCGGGCACCCCGCAGTAGATCGCGCTCTGCAGGAGGGTCTCCTCGATCTCCTGGATCGTGACGCCGTTGCGGCGGGCAGCCAGGAGGTGCAACGCCAGCTCCTCGTCGTGGCCACGCGCGATCAGCGCAGTGATCGTGATGAGCGACCTCGTACGCCGATCCAGCCCGGGGCGGGTCCAGATCGTGCCCCAGGCGTACTCGGTGATCATGGTCTGGAAGTCGCGGTCGAGGTCGGTGGTGTTGTTGTCGGCGCGGTCGACGTGCTCGTCGCCGAGCACCTCGCGGCGCACGGCCATGCCGTCGTCGTACTTCGTCATGTCATCTCCTGGCGGGTCTGGTCGGGGAGGTCTCGGATGATCGTGGCGACCTCGTGGCCCGGGACGGGGGTGGTCATCGGCGCACCTCGGCGGCGGTCAGGTTCTCGGCCATCCGAGTGGTGTCGACCCGGAGCCCGGCGAGGAGGTCCGCGGTCTGGCTGGTGGCCACTGCTGTACGTCGTGCGAGCAGGCGCAGGGTGTCCCACTCGGCGTGCCACGCACCGTCCGCGCGCTCGTCGACCTGGTCGGCGGCGCAGAGGTGGAGGGTGGCGAGGAGCTGAGGGGCAGTGAGCGCGGCCCTGCGCACGAGCACCGACAGGACCGGGTTGGCCTTGTGGGGCATGGAGGAGGACCCCCCACCCGCGGCTTCGGAGACCTCGCCGATCTCGGGCCGGGACAGCTCGAGCACGTCGCGGGCGATACGGCCGCAGGCGTCGGTGGCGGCCGTGAGCGCGTCCGCGATCCGGGTGATCGGACGTCGATCGGTGTGCCACGACGGAACGTCCGCAAGCGCGAGCCGCTCGGCGATCCGCCCGTCCCGCATCGTGCCCACCGGCCCCCCGCACTGGGCAGGGAACGCGAGCGCCGAGAGATCCCGGTCGGCACCGGAGAGGCCGCTGCGCCAGGCCGCGAGCTTGTGCCCGAAGGTGATCGGCAACGCCCACTGCGTCAGGGTCCGGGCCACCATCGGTGCCTCACCATGGTGGCCGGCGAGGTCGTCGAGAGCGCCGCATGCTGCGTCCAGGTGCGTGCGGACGACGCCCACCGCGTCACGCAGCATCAGCACGACGGCGGTGTCGACGACGTCCTGGCTGGTGAGGCCCGCGTGCACGCCGATGCCCGGGTTCGCCTCCGCCAGCGCCAGCACGAGCGGGATCACCGCGTTGCCGCCTGGCTCTGCGTCGAGCGCGACGGTCGGGACGTCGAGGTCCACCGCGACCCACGCGGACTCGACGGCCACCATGGCGGCCACGAAGGCGTCGTCGGTGAACAGGTCGCCGGCGCGTGCGTCGCCCGGCCACAGGAGGTCACTCATCGCCGTGGTCCAGGAAGACGGTCTCGCCCTCGCCCTGGAGGCGCACGTCGAAGACGAACCCCGTCGCGTCGGCCGTGGTGACCAGGGTGGACCTGCGGTCGGGGTCGAGCCCCTCGAGCAGGGT
Source organism: Nocardioides sp. P4_G4 (assembly GCF_056401085.1). NCBI lineage: Bacteria > Bacillati > Actinomycetota > Actinomycetes > Propionibacteriales > Nocardioidaceae > Nocardioides > Nocardioides sp. P4_G4. The sequence goes on along the minus strand of NZ_JBFUKA010000001.1, from coordinate 14,335 downwards.
GTCGGTGGACCCGGGGAGGTAGGCCCGCGTGAACAGCCGGTGGAGGAGCCCGCGCGCGAAGACCGTGACGGCGAAGAACGGCGCTCCGGGCCCGGGCACGAGCGTGGTGAACGAGTAGTGCCCCGTGCCGTCGGTGGAGCTGCGTCCGAAGCCGGAGAACGTCCAGCCGTCGCGCCGGAGCGAGCCCGGCTGCTGCACGACCTCGCCCCGTCGGTCGGCCTGCCACAGCTCCAGGATGGCGTCGGGGACGGGAGCCCCCGCGCCGTCGTACACGGTCCCGTGGAGCCGTACGGCGCCGACCGAGCCGGGCGGCACCAGCTCGCTGTCCCCCTCGTAGGGCAGCGCGTAGTGGAAGAACGGCCCCACCGTCTGGCCGGGCGTGGGGGTCAGCCGAGGGGGCGGCGTCACGAGTGGTCCTCCTGCGCGTTGTCGGACTCGAGCGGGGTGCGGTGCGATCCCGTCAGGACAATGTCCCACCGGTAGCCGGTGGCCCACTCGTGCTGGGTGAGGTCGTGGTCGTAGGAGGCGACGAGCCGCTCGCGCGCCCTCGGGTCCACGATCGACCGGTAGATCGGGTCGAGCCCGAAGAGCGGGTCCCCGGGGAAGTACATCTGGGTGATGAGCCGCTGCGTGAAGTCCGTGCCGAACAGGGAGAAGTGGATGTGGGCCGGGCGCCAGGCATTGTGGTGGTTCTTCCAGGGGTAGGGCCCGGGCTTGATCGTGGTGAAGCGGTAGACCCCGTCAGCGTCGGTGAGGCAGCGGCCCATCCCGGTGAAGTGCGGGTCGAGCGGAGCGGGGTGCTGGTCGCGCTGGTGGATGTAGCGGCCCCCTGCGTTGGCCTGCCAGATCTCGACCAGCTGGTGCCGGACCGGGCGACCGTCGCCGTCCAGCACCCGACCGGAGACGACCATGCGCTCACCGATCGGCTCGCCACCCCTCTGGACGGTGAGGTCCGCCTCGAGCTCGCCGACGTCGCGACGGCCGAACACCGGGGCCCACAGCTCGATCCCCTCCGGGTCGACCTGCTGGAGGTCCTTGGTCGGGTGGCGGAGCCGACTGGAGCGGTACGGCGGGTAGTCCCGCCTCGGCTGGGTCTCCCCCGCGTCGCCCGCCCCGAGCGCTTCCTCGTACGACTCCGAGATGTCGCGCATCTCCTCGTCGAGGATGCCCTGCACCTCCAGGCCCGAGCCCGGGTCGCGGTCGCTCGTGGTCATGCTGTCGGCCATCCGGTGTATCCCTCCGCGAGGTAGGTGGCGCCGGCCTCGGACGAGACCAGGCTGGTCAGCTCCCCCAGCTGGCGGAGCTCGTCGAAGTCCCGGAACTGCTGCTGGTCGGGCGCCTGGTGGAGCATCGTGGTCATCCAGTAGGAGAAGTGCTGCGCCTTCCACACCCGCGCCAGGGCCCGGTCGGTGTAGTCGTCCAGCGCGTCGAGGTCCTGCTCCAGCAGCGCCCGCTCGACGGCGTCGGCGAGCACGCGGGTGTCGGCGAGGGCGAGGTTCAGACCCTTGGCACCGGTCGGCGGCACGGTGTGCGCGGCGTCGCCGGCGAGCAGCAGGCGGCCGCTGCGCATCGGCGTCTGCACGAAGGAGCGGAACGGCAGGATCGTCCGTTCGATGACCGGGCCCTCGTTGAGGGTGAAGCCGTCAGAGCCGGCCAGCCGCGCCTGGAGCTCGCTCCAGATCCGGTCGTCTGACCAGGACTGCGCGTCCTCGGACGGATCGCACTGGAAGTACATCCGCTGCACGGAGTCCGTGCGCTGGCTGATCAGCGCGAAGCCCCGCTCCGAGCGCGCGTAGATCAGCTCGGGGCTGGACCGCGGCGCCTCGCAGAGGATGCCGAACCAGGCGAAGGGATACTCGCGGGAGTAGCGCCGGTGCGTGGGCTCTCGCTCCGCCACGAGATTGCGGCAGATCGACCGGGAGCCGTCCGCGCCGACCACCAGGTCGGCCGTGACGTCGTGCCGGCTCCCCTCGGCGTCGGCGTACGTCACCCGGGGCAGGTCGGTGTCGAGGTCGTGGACGGCGGTGTCGGAGATTCCGTAGCGCACGTCGCCACCGTCGCGGGTGCGAGCCGCGTGGAGGTCGACGAAGACGTCCGTCTGCGGGTAGAGCCAGACCGAGGCACCGACCAGCTCCTCGAAGTCGATGTGGTGGCTCTCGCCGCCGAAGCGCAGGTAGATGCCACCGTGCCGGTCGCCGTGGGTGATCACCCGCTCCCGGCCGCTCTCGTAGACACCCGTCTCGGCGAGCATGCGGACGCTGTCTCGCTCCAGGATGCCTGCGCGGTGGGTGGTCCTGATCGCGTCCACGGTGCGGGTGTCGAGCACGACGCTCTCGATGCCCGAGCGGTGCAGGAGGTGCGCGAGCATCAGACCGGCGGGGCCGCCGCCGACGATCGCGACCTGGGTCCGGGTGCTGGTCATGGGAGCGACCGTAGGGAGACGACCGTCTCGGCGTCACTCATGGGATTCCACTCAGTGGAATACGCTGGCGCCATGGCAGGTCGCTCCGCACCCGGCGCCTCGCTCGTCGACCGCACCCTCGACGTGCTGGGCACCTTCGACGAGCGCCACCGACGGTTGCGGCTGAACGAGATCGCCACCCGCAGCGGACTGGCCCCGCCCACCGCTCTCCGGATCGTGCGACGGCTCGCTGCCGCTGGAGCACTGGACCGTGCCGCCGACGGCACGTACGTCGTCGGGCGACTCCTGTGGGACATCGGGCTCCTTGCCCCCGTGCAGACCGGCCTGCGCGAGGTCGCGGCCCCGTTCCTCCAGGACCTCCAGGCGGCAACCCGCGCGACGGTGCACCTCGCCGAACGTGACGGCGCCGAGGTGCTCTACCTCGACCGACTCTCCGGCGTCGCGTCGGTGCCGGTCGTCAGCCGGGTCGGCTCACGACTTCCGATGCACGCCACCGGAGTCGGCAAGGTGCTGCTGGCACACGCGCCGGCCGAGATCCAGCAGCAGGTGCTGGCCGACCTCGTCCGCGTCACGCCGTACACGATCGTCGCTCCCGGCACGCTCGCCCGGCAGCTGGAACGGGTCCGCCGCGACGGCTTCGCGACCACGCAGGAGGAGATGACGCTCGGAGCCTGCTCGGTCGCTGTGCCCGTGCAGGGCGCCGGCGGGGACGTGGCTGCGGCGTTGGGCGTCGTCGTCCCCTCGTTGCGTCGCGACCGCGACCGCCTCGTGGCGGCGCTCAGCGTTGCCGCAGCAGGCATCGCCCGACAGGCCGCCGAGGGGCCGACTCAGGCCCTCAGGATCCGCAGTAGGCCTGGTCCAGCAGCTGCAGGAAGATCGGTCCGATCTCCTTCTTCGGGAGCGACATCGGGTCCTCGTTGAGCATCAGGACGGTCTGTCGGCCGCCGTGGGGCGAGGAGTAGACGTAGGTGATGTAGCCGGGGAAGTTCCCACCATGCCCCCAGGCCGTCCCGCAGCGCGTGCTGAAGCTCTCCAGGCCGAGACCGTACGCCGTGCCGGCGCCGTCCTCGTCGGACGCGTCGTTCGTCGTCTTCATGGCGGCCATGAGGCGTCGCGGCAGCATCTGGCCGGACAGGAGGTGGCGGTAGAACCGTGCGACGTCGGGTGCGGTCGACACGGCTGCTCCGGAGGCCCACGGATAGGGGTAGAGGCTGGTCAGGTCGGTGAAGTCGCGGGCCGCGTCCCCCTCCGCCACGTAGTAGCCGTGCGCCGCAGGTGCGGGCATCGTGCGTGAAGGGGTGAAGGTCGTCGAGTCCAGACCGGCCTGGGCGAAGACCCCGCCGCGCAGGACGTCGCCCAGTGGACGATGTGTCACCGCCTGGATCATCAGTCCCAGCAGGACGTAGTTGGTGTTCGAGTAGGAGTAGGCGCCGCCGGGCTTGGAGACGGGCTCGTTGCTCAGGGCGATGCGCACGAGCTGACGGGGCTTCCAGACGTGCCCGAGGTCCCCTGCGAAGTAGGGAGCCAGCACTCTGGGGTCCTCGTTGAACTCGTAGATGCCGCTCGTGTGGTTGAGCAGCTGACGCACCGTGACGTGCGGGACGCGGGCGAGGAGGCCAGGGAGGTAGCGGCGCGCGGGGGCGTCGAGGCGGATCCGGTGTCGTGCGACCAGCTGCAGCACGGCGGTGGACACGTAGGTCTTCGTCTGGCTGCCGACGCGATACGTGGTCGAGGGACCCATGGGCGTCCCGGCGGCGAGGTCGGCCAGCCCGCTCTGCAGCTCGATCACCTCGCCCTTGTCGTAGGTGTAGAGCAGCGCGCCGGGCACGCCGGCGTCGACGATCTGGTCGAGCGCCTTCTGCATCCGCGCCGTGTCGGTGGCGGCCGGGGCCGCGGCCGCATGACGGTCCGCCGTGACGGCCGAGACTGCCGGCGCGCTGAGGGTGACGGAGGCTACGAGGGCTGCGGCGGCCAGCGGTGCCGTACGCCGCGAGCCACGGAGCCAGCCACGGGTGGGAGTCGAGGAGAGGGGAGACATGAGGAACCTTCCATGGACCTGATCGGCCCGGAGTGGCCGCACGTCCACAGTGGCCGCCAGGTCCGGTCGGGGCGTCTGTCCAGGGTCGCGAGTTCGCAGTGGCCGTCTCCCTCCCGGGAGGGAGCAGCCCAGAACCACTGCGGTCGTCCCGCTTGACTAGTTCGAACGTCTGTTCGATCATGATCGAGTGTCCACCGGCCGCTCACTCCCCGCGCTCGACCCCGGGCGTTCGGTCGTCGAGCAGCTGCGCGAGCGGGTCGCGGCCATGGAGCGCAAGCCTGCCACGCAGCCCGTCGCGACCCTGCCGGGACTGGCGAGCCTGGTGCCGCTGCACCCGGGCGCGACGTACGCCGTGGACTCCGCGTCCCTGGCGCTCGCACTGGCCGCAGGAGCCTCGCAGGCGGGCGAGTGGGTCGGGTTCGCCGGGTGCGCCGACTTCGGGGCGGAGGCCGCGGCCGAGCTCGGGATCGAGCTGTCCCGCACCGTCCTGGTGCCCGACCCGGGTGAGCACTGGCTGGAGGTGACTGCGGCGCTCGTCGACGTCCTCCGCGTGGTGGTGCTGCGGCCGCCCGCCTCCGTCGACGAGCGCACCGCCGGCATCCTCGACTCGCGCCTGCGCACGCGCTCGGCCGTGCTCGTCGTGCACGGCGACTGGCCCCGGGCCGAGGCCCGCCTCAGCATCGAGGAGTCGAGCTGGAGCGGCCCGGCGTCCGGCACCGGACACCTGCAGCAGCGTCACGCCCGGGTCGCCCTGCGCAGGGGCGCACGACCGCCGCGGCACGCGGAGCTGACGTGGCCCGGGGCGCTCCAGGTCGAGTCCGATGTCGACCGCCAGGTGCGGGAGATCCGGACGGTGTCGGGGTGAGGGTCCCGTGAGGGTGATGGTGCTGTGGTGCCCCGACTGGTCGGTGGTGGCCGCTCTCGACGAGGCCGAGAGGTCGCCGCGCTCCCCCGCCGCGGTGCTGTCCGCCAACGTCGTGGACGTGTGCAACGGTCCCGCCCGGTCCGAGGGCGTACGCCGGGATCAGCGCCGCCGGGACGCCCAGGCCCGGTGCCCCGACCTGGTGCTGCTGTCCGCCAACCCCGACCGCGACGCCCGGGCTTTCGAGCCCATCCTGGCCACCGTCGAGGACCTGCGTCCCGGAGTGGCTGCGCTGCGCCCCGGGCTGCTCGCCGTCCGGGCACCCGGCAGCTGGTACGGCACCGAGAGCGCCGCTGCCGCCACGACGTGCCAGGCCGTGGTGGAGGGCGGCGTCTGGGACGTGCGGCTCGGCATCGCCGACGACGTGTTCACGGCCGAGCGGGCTGCTCGCACTGCTGACGTGCAGTCGTGGGTGGTCGTCCCCGAGGGCGGGTCCGCCTCGTTCCTGCGCGGCCTGCCCGTGCACGTGCTGCAGGACGACGGTCCGCGAGGACGCGAGCTGGTCGGTCTGCTCGAGCGGCTCGGCCTCCGCACCCTCGGCGACCTGGCCGACCTCCCGGCGGAGGCCGTCGAGCACCGGTTGGGCGCCTACGGCGCCGCCGTACGGCGACGGGCCCGTGGCGAGGACCGAGCCCTGTTCGCCGCACGCACCCCACCGCCCGAGCTCGATGCGGCCGTGGACTTCGAGCCGCCCCTCGACTCCGTCGAGACGATCACCTTCAGCGTGCGCACCACCGCCGAGCGGTTCGTCTCCCAGCTGGCCCACCACCAGCTCGTCGCCACCGCGGTGCGGGTCGTGGCCGAGTCCGAGGGCGCCGTCTGCTCGTCCCGCGCCTGGTTGCACCCCGGCCACTTCACCGCCCGCGACCTGGTCGACCGGGTGCACTGGCAGCTGCAGTCGGCCGACGTCGGCGGCTCGCTGCGGGCGCGCAAGCACTCCGGGGCGGTGCGCGCGCCCATCGACCGGATCAGGTTCGTTCCGGAGGTGGTGGAGCCCGCGGCCGCCCACGGCGAGGCGCTGTGGGGTGGCGCGGGCGATGAGCTGGTCGAGCGGGGCGTGGCCCGGGTGCAGGGCATGGTGGGCTTCGACGCCGTACGCCGTCCTGTGCTGCAGGGCGGCCGCAGCCCCTCGGCCAGGCAGGCGCTGGTGCCGTGGGGCGAGCGTGCGGTCGACCTGCGCCCGGTCGACCGGCCGTGGCCGGGACGGGTCCCGGGGCCGGCACCGGTGCGGGTGTTCGCGACGCCCCCGACCGCCGAGGTCGTCGACGACACGGGCCGCGAGGTGTGCCTCACCGATCGCGGCGTCGTCAGCGGTGAGCCGCGGCACTTCCGGGTTACCGGAGAGATGGTGGGGCGGGTTACCGGAGAGATGGTGGGGCGGGTCACCGGAGAGATCGCGGGGCGGGTCGGGGGCGCCGACCACGGGCAGAGCCTGCCCTGGCAGCCGGTGACCGCCTGGGCCGGTCCGTGGCCCACGGACGAGGGCTGGTGGTCGGGCGGGGCCGGTCCGAGCGCCCGGTTCCAGGTCGTCGGCGCCGACGGACGGGCCTGGCTCCTGGTGCGCGCCCCGGACGGCTGGTCGTTGGAGGCGGCATATGACTGAGACACCTGCGATGCGGGAGACGCGCTGATGGGCTGGAACAACCCCGCCATGCACTGGAAGGAGCTCGAGCGTCGGCTGAGCGGCCTCCCGGGAGCCGATGACGCCCCGGTGTCGCGGCGCAAGCGTCCCTCGGCCGAGGTGCGCCCGATCGAGCGGCCCGCCGCGGTCATCCCCTACGCCGAGCTGCACTGCCACAGCCACTTCAGCTTCCTCGACGGCGCCAGCTCGCCGGCCGAGCTCGTGGAGGAGGCCGTGCGCCTCGGCCTGCACGCGCTCGCGGTGACCGACCACGACGGCTTCTACGCCGCTCCGATGCTGGCGGAGGCCGCGGCGGCGTACGACCTGGCCACGGTCTTCGGCGCCGAGCTGTCCCTGGGTCTCGCCGGTCCGCAGAACGGCGTGCCCGACCCCGAGGGCAGCCACCTGCTGCTGCTGGCACGCGGCGTCGAGGGCTACCACCGCCTCGCCGCGGCGATGACCGACGCGCACCTGCGCGGCGACGAGAAGGGCCGTCCCGTCTACGACCTGGAGGAGCTGGGCGAGCGCGGGCGCGGACACTGGGTGGTGCTGACAGGCTGCCGCAAGGGGGCCGTCCAGCAGGCGCTGGCGCGAGGGGGCGAAGGCGCAGCGGCCGAGGCCCTGGACCGGCTCACGTCGCTGTTCGGGCTCGAGAACGTCCTCGTCGAGCTCTCGCCCCGCCCCGGCGCCGACGCGACCAACGCGTCACTCGCCCGACTGGCCGGCGTCCACGGCCTCGACGTCGTCGCGGCCGGCAACATCCACCACGCCACCCCGCGGCAGCGCAGGCTCGCCTCGGCGATGGCGGCCGTGCGCGCCCGGCGCAGCCTGGCCGAGCTCGACGGCTGGCTCGACCTGTCGGGCTCGGCCCACCTGCGCAGCGGCGCCGAGACGGTCGCGGCGCTGGCGGCGTACCCCCATGACCTCGGACGCAGGGCCGTGGCCCGCAGCGTCTCGCTCGCCGACGAGCTGGCCTTCGACCTGCGCAAGGCCTCCCCCGCGCTGCCCAAGCGCCAGATCCCCGAGGGACACACCGCCGACTCCTGGCTGCGGGTGCTTGCCGAGCGCGGCTTCGCCGAGCGGTACGCCGGCGTCCCCCACGAGCACGAGGCGCGCGAGCGTCTCGAGCACGAGCTGCGCGTCATCGCCGAGAAGGACTTCGCCGGCTACTTCGTCATCGTCCACGACATCGTCGCCTTCGCCCGGGAGCAGCGCATCCTTTGCCAGGGGCGCGGATCGGCCGCGAGCTCCGCCGTCTGCTACGCCCTCGGCATCACCGCGGTCGACGCCGTCTTCTACCGGTTGCCGTTCGAGCGGTTCATCTCCGCGCACCGCGACGAGGAACCCGACATCGACGTCGACTTCGACTCCGACCGGCGCGAGGAGGTCATCCAGTGGGTCTACGACACCTACGGGCGACGCAACGCCGCCCAGGTGGCCAACGTCATCTCCTACCGACCGCGGATGGCGGTGCGCGACGCCGCCAAGGCCCTCGGGTTCTCCCAGGGACAGCAGGACGCCTGGTCCAAGCAGATCGACGGGTGGCAATCGGTGGTGGCCGGGGACGCCGGCGACCCGGCCGCCCACGACGTACCCCCGTCGGTGGTGGCGCTCGCCGAGGAGCTCATGGGGGCGCCGCGCCACCTCGGCATCCACTCCGGCGGGATGGTCCTCACCGAGCGGCCCATCGGTGAGGTCTGTCCCATCGAACGGGGCCGGATGGACCGGCGGACGGTGCTGCAGTGGGACAAGGACGCGTGCGAGTCGATGGGCCTGGTCAAGTTCGACCTGCTCGGCCTGGGCATGCTCGGGGCACTCGACCACATGATGCGCCTGGTCGCCGACCGCCTGGGCGAGCGGTGGGATCTCGCGACGATGCCCAAGGAGGAGCCGGCCGTCTACGACATGCTCTGCCGGGCCGACTCGATCGGGGTGTTCCAGGTCGAGAGCCGGGCGCAGATCGGCACGCTGCCGCGGTTGCGTCCGCGTGAGTTCTACGACCTCGCCATCGAGATCGCCCTGATCCGTCCGGGTCCCATCCAGGGCGGGGCCGTGCACCCCTACGTGCGCAGGGCCACCGGCAAGGAGGAGGTCACCTACGACCACCCCGAGCTCATTCCCGTGCTCGAGCGCACCAAGGGCGTGCCCTTGTTCCAGGAACAGCTGATGGCGATGGCCGTCACCCTGGGCGACTGCAGCCGCGACGACGCCGACCTGCTGCGTCGCGCCATGGGCTCCAAGCGCGGGGTCGAGCGGATCGAGTCGGTCAAGCAGAAGCTCTACGCCGGCATGCAGCGGCGTGGCATCACCGGCGACCTGGCCGACTCGATCTACGTCAAGATCCTCTCCTTCGCCAACTTCGGCTTCGCCGAGTCGCACGCCCTCTCCTTCGCCCTGCTGGTCTACGCCTCCTCCTGGTTCAAGCTGCACTACCCGGCGGCGTTCCTGGCCGGCCTGCTGCGCAACCAGCCGATGGGCTTCTACTCCCCCCAGTCGCTGGTCGGCGATGCCCGGCGCCACGGCGTCGACGTACGCCGTCCCGACGTGACGCGCTCCGGGGCCCAGGCCGAGCTCGAAGCCGTGGTGATCGGCCCGGTCGCTGCCACTGGTCCCGACGGGTGCTGCCGGCCCAGGTTCGACCGCACGGAGTGGGTGCCGGGCACCCCCGACCCGGTCCCCGACCACCGCCGTGACGGGGCGCTCGCCGTACGCCTCGGGCTCGACTCGGTGCGCGGCATCGGACTGGAGGTGGCGCGTCGCATCGTCGCCGCGCGCGACGAGGCACCGTTCACCGGCGTCACCGACCTCTCGCGCCGTGCCGACCTCACCTCGGCGCACCTGGAGGCGCTGGCCACGGCCGGCGCGTTCGAGGCGTGGGGGCTCGATCGCCGCGAGGCGCTCTGGGCGGCCGGGTTCGCCGAGGGAGCCGACCACCTGCCCGGCACCACGCCCGCCCCGGCCGCGCCCACCCTCCCGGGCATGAGCGAGCCCGAGATCACCCTCGCCGACCTGTGGGCCACGGGCGTCTCGCCCGAGCGGCACCCGGTCGAGCACCTGCGCGACGACCTGCGCCGCGCCGGCATCCGCTCGGTCGCCGAGCTGGCCACCGCCGAGTCCGGCCGCCGGGTCCACGTCGGCGGGCTCATCACCCACCGGCAGCGGCCCGGCACGGCCATGGGCGTCACCTTCCTCAACCTCGAGGACGAGACGGGCATGCTCAACATCGTCTGCTCGATCGGCGTGATGAAGGCGCACCGCCACGCTGCCCGCAACCGGGTCGCCGTCGTCGTCCGGGGCCGCCTCGAGCGCAACGAGGGGGTCACCAACCTCGTCGCCGACCGGGTCGAGGGCATCGACGTCGTGGTGCCGGGCGCCGGTGCCGTGCTGCAGGCGCGGGCGTCGTCGCGCGACTTCCGCTGAAGGACGCGGCTCGGGCAACCCGCGGCGAGCGCGCCACTGGTGTCACAGGCGCCCGATCACGACGCCCCGCCGAGTCGGTGACGCACCACCCTCCGGCGCAAGGTCGGCGAGGCCTCCACCTCGTAACCGGCGTCGAGGAAGACCTGCAGGAGCCCGACCGACGCCTCGTCCCAGATGACGGTCCTCCCGGGCGGCGGCTCGGTGGGATAGCCCTCCAGCACGTGGGTGCCGACCTGCCGCCCGTACTCCACGGTGGCGGCGGCGAGCTCATACATCAGTCCCTGCCTGCGGAAGCCCTTGCGGACGACGAAGCAGGTGACCGACCAGACCCCCGTGAGCTCGGGGTCCATCCGCATCCACGACTTCTTCCGGCTCCACACCCTGGGGTAGTTGTCCCGCGGCTCGACCGCGACCCAGCCCGCCGGCTCGCCGTCGAGATATCCGATGAGGCCGGAGGTGGGTCCGCCGGTGCCGCAACCGGTCTGCTCCAGCAGGGCGGCGTCCCGCTGCTCCTGGGTGGTGTCGCGCCAGATCCAGCCCGGGACCTTCAGCGCCTGGCAGCGGCACCTGCCGGCGCCACCGGTGTCGAACACCGCCTCGACGGCCTCGGTCGTTGCCAGGTTGGCCGGGCGCCAGGTGAACTCGGGCATTCCGCAGCGTAGCCCGACCGTGACCTCGACAGCAGGGAGTGGGAGTGGCGACCCCGCCGTGGTCACGCGGCAGGGTGGGTGTGCCAGCGGGTACGTTGAGGCCCCGCACGGTCAAGGCTCCGGGAAGGTCCATGGGCGACACCGACAGCATGTCCGACGAGTTCGACAGCGTTGCCTGGTGGACGGCCTGCGCGGTGGAGGAGCTGGGAGAGGACCACGCCGTGCCCGCTGCGTGCCGGGGTAGCGGCAGTCCGGCAGCACTCGACTGGCTGGCCACGTCGATGGGGCTCGAGCGAGGCCTTCGCCTTCTCGACTCCGGAGCCGGGGTCGGCGGGCCGGCAGAGTACGTCGCTCGCGAGCATCACGTGCGCCCGACCATGGCGGAGCCCATGGAGGGAGCCTGTCGAGCCGCGCGACATCTCTTCGACCACCCGGTGGTGGTGGCAGACGGCTTGCGACTCCCGTTCCCGGACGCCACGTTCGACGCCGCCTGGTCCCTGGGCGTGTTGTGCACCATCGAGGAGAAGCGGGCCTACTGGGCGGAGCTGCGCCGGTGCGTGGTCCCTCGGGGTGCCATCGGTCAGCTCATCTACACGCGCACCGTCGATGTTCTTCCCGACCAGCCGGACGGCAACCACTTCCCGACGCGCGACGAGGTCCTGGAAGACCTGCAGGCCACGGACCTCACGCTGGTGGACCAGATCCTGCTGGCCGATGTGCCTGGAGTGCCCGAGACCTGGAAGGCAGCCGCAGGTCGAGTGGCAGATGTCATCGAGCGTGACCACCGTGACGACCAACGGTGGCAGCGCGCGCAGTCCCAGCACGACACGATCGCCCGCCTGATCGCACAGGAGCTGGTCGTCGGCGTGCTCATCAGCTGTCGACGCCCCTAGTCCTGGTACGTCGCCTCGTCGGTCGCTCACCGAGCACTGGACCCACTCCTTGCGGGTGTAACGACGACCGAGGCGCGAGCCTAGGTTGCAAGGACGCCCGCCGCGCATCGCCGCTCCAGCCACTCCACACCGGTGCCGACGCCTGACCCGTTGCCGGGAGGACCCGATGGACAGCGACGACTCGTCCCGACAGGCACGGTTCCCGGATCCCGGACGGCCGCCCACACGCGGGCTCGTCCCTGCGCACCGGCCGGGAGGCGACTTCACCGTGGGCGTCGAGGAAGAGCTGATGATCGTGGACGCGATGGGAGAGCTGCTGGGCCCCGCGGCTCGACCGCTCGTGGAGGCGATGGCCGGCTCGTTCCCCAGCGGGGTCGTGACCGGTGAGATCTATGTCGACCAGGTCGAGCTGAACTCGCCGCCGTGCGCAGGCGCGGAGGCCGTCGTGCGCTCGCTGCGTGACCTGAGGTCGAAGGTCATCGACCACGCTGTTCGACCGATGGCAGTCGGGGTCCATCCGTCCGCACCCCTGGGCGGCGCCGCCATCGCGCGGTCGCCTCGCTACGACGCCATCGTCGACGAGTACGCCGGCCTCCTCCGCACTCCGACCGCAGCGCTCCAGGTGCACGTCGGCGTGCCGGACGAACGGACGGCCATGCTGGCCTACCAGGGTCTCCGTCCCCGCCTTCCGTTGCTCCGGGCGCTGGCCGCCGCCTCGCCGTACTGGCACGGCACGGACTCGGGTCTGGCCAGCGCGCGCTCCGCGATACTGAGGTCCTACCCACGCACGACGATGCCCCCGCAGCTGACGTCGTGGGACGAGTTCGTCACGCGGACCACCGCCCTGATGACCGCGGCCGAAGCGATCGACCACACCTACGTGTGGTGGGACCTGCGCCCCCGTCCGGAGCTGGGGACGTTGGAGGTGCGCGTCATGGATGCCCAGCCCTCGCTGGCCAGGGTGGCGGGACTCACCGCGCTGGTGCAGGGCGCTGCCCGCCTGGCGGTCGAGCACCCGGACCAGGAGGAGCTGAGCGACGACGTCCTGGCGGTGAACGACCAGCGCGTGGTCCGGCACGGACTGGACGCGCGCATCGTGGACGTGGACGCGACGATCAGACCGGTGCGAGAGATCGGGATCCGTGTCGTGCGCGAGGTCCGTGCAGTGCTGGCGCCCGATCACCTCGACGCCCCGCTTGACGTCGTCGAGGAGATGCTGCGGACGTCGGACGAGCCGGGTCGACAACGCCACGTGGTCGCGACGGGCGGGATCCAGGCGTTGCTCACCGACCTTGCCGACCGGACCGCGAACCTCGACGGCTGAGCAGACACCTTCATCAGCCTCGCCGACACCGTCACGACCGCACCGTGACCGACGACACGTGCACGCATGTACACCGACGGGGCGGGTACCGCTCGCCTGCGTCCCTTCCGGGCGTGCATGCCCACGCCGCGGGCACGCGCTGATCCAGACCAAGGAGCCCACGGTGGCAACCCTCTACGCACGTTCCCTCGTCGACGTCATCGTTCTCGCCACGACCACCACGGCTGCGGCGGGACGCTCAGTGCTCCGCGTCCTGGTGACGGATCGCCGCGGACAGAAGGACCCGCGACGGAGGACGGCGCGGCCCATCGAGGGCTCATTGCCTCGTATCCGGGTACCGGAGTGACCGTGTTCATCGAATCGACTCCCGGAGGACTCATGAGCCCCGATGCGACCGCGCCCGGCCCCGGGTCCCTCGCTCCCGACATCGACGCCCAGGCGGCGTGCGTCGCCGCCTGCGTGCGCGCCTCCACCGTCTGCTCGGTCACCGCGGACGCCTGCCTCGACGACGACGCGGTCGCCGAGCTCCGCTCCGGCATCCGGCTCCTCATGGACTGCGCGGACGTCCTGACAGCCACGGCCACCGTGCTCTCGCGTCACTTCGGCACCGTGCCCTCGTCGGTCGGGACGCTGCTGTCTGCGTGCGTGGACCTGACGGAGGCGTGCGCGGACGACATGGAGCAGTCGGGTCCGCAGGAGCACCGTCAACGGAGCGTGGACGAATGCCGTCGCGCCGCGTCCTCGTGCCGGCGGGTTCTCGACACCGCCCCGTCCTCCCGCGCATCGGCGCGTGGGTGCCGCTAGGTGTACTGACCACGGACGTTAGGTACGGCGTGCCTGCTGGACGATGACGAAGACCCCCGGGTGAGGTGTGAAGCGACCAAGCAATCACTCGCTCACGAACTCCGGAGGTCTTCGTGTCACACGCTAACGCCCAACTCACCCCGGCCGGACGTCTACGCCTGGCCAGGCTCGTTGTCGACCAGAAATGGCCCCTACGACGCGCGGCCGAGCGGTGGAACTGCTCGGTCACGACCGCGAAGCG